>JADKJE010000002.1:0-300000 GCA_016722515.1 Alphaproteobacteria bacterium | reverse complement strand
GATAATATGGATATTATCCCCGCTCACATTGATGACCGCGCATGGCGTCTTTCTTTTTTTGGCGATGAAATTGAAACCATCACCGAAATTGACTATCTCACTGGCCAAAAGCTCCGCTCCTTAAGTGAAATCAGCATTTACGCCAACAGCCACTACGTCACTCCTAGAAATACCATCGAAAAGGCCATTCATTCAATCAAAGCCGAATTGAAGGATCGTCTGGAGTATTTCCAAAGCCAAAACAGACTGGTAGAAGCACAAAGGCTAGAACAACGCACCCAATTTGACCTGGAAATGATGATTGAATCCTGTACGTGCAAAGGGATCGAAAATTATTCACGCTACCTGTACGGACGCAATGCCGGCGAACCACCTCCAACATTATTTGAATATCTGCCGCACGATGCCTTGCTCTTCCTGGATGAATGTCACGTGACTGTTCCGCAGATTCAAGGCATGTTTAATGGCGACAGGGCTCGCAAAACAACGCTGGTTGAACATGGGTTCCGTTTGCCGTCGGCATTAGATAACCGGCCGTTGCAGTTTACCGAATGGGAAACGATGCGACCCCTGACTATTTTTGTATCCGCCACACCAGGACCTTATGAACTCAAACAAACAGACGGCGTTTTTGTTGAACAGGTTATCCGACCCACTGGACTGGTCGATCCAACCTGTATTATCCGCCCCGTTGAAACTCAAGTAGATGATTTAATTGGTGAATGTAAGGCTCTAGCTGCCAAAAATCAGCGTGTCCTCGTCACGACCCTTACCAAGCGTATGGCTGAAGATTTAACCGACTACCTTCAGGAAACCGGCGTCAAAGTTGCATATCTACATTCGGATATATTAACCCTTGAACGCGTTGAAATCATCCAAAAGCTACGCCACGGCGAGTATGATGTATTAGTGGGCGTAAACCTGCTGCGGGAAGGATTGGATATTCCTGAATGTTCATTAGTCGCCATTTTAGATGCCGATAAAGAAGGCTTCCTGCGTTCTGAAACTGCCTTGATCCAAACCATTGGCCGCGCCGCCCGCCATCTGGAAGGCCGCGTGATCCTCTATGCCGATAAAATGACTGGCTCCATCCAGCGTGCCCTTTCTGAAACCGACCGACGCCGCGCCATTCAGCAAGCCCATAACGATAAATACGGAATTGTGCCGCAAACAACATCCAGAGAACAGAATAATAATTTACTCCCCTCCCAATCACATACATCCGATGAATTAGCTACCATGCCAAATTTACCCAAATTAACCGGCAAAGCGTTACAACAGCATATCGCCAAAGTCCGCAAGGAAATGTTGACGGCGGCTGGAAATTTAGACTTTGAAAAAGCCGCGGGACTAAGGGATCATATTAAGCTACTGGAAGAGCAAGCCCTGATCTTATCACCCGATGTAGGTTAATAATCTTTTTTCACATACACCAATTTAGCATCACCAGGTTTATAAAAATCTGGGAATGTGGCCATGAGGTTATAACCCTGTTTTTGGTAAAAAACCTGTGCCGGTTTATAGCGTTCAAGCCCTGAAGTTTCGGCGTGGATTTGTTTCCCACCCAGTGCCTTAATATGGAATTCGCTGCGTTCCAGTAATTCGCCAGCAAGCCCCGTACCAGCATAGCGTGGCAACACGGCTATCCAGTAGAGATCAAACGCATCCCTGGTAAGCGCTATGTGCCCATAGCACGCATATCCTGCCAATTCATCACCGTTATAGGCAAATTGAAAGAAATAACCAGAATCACCACAGCCTCTTTCTAATGCTTCGGACACCAGCTCACCCGCAATCATGATTTCTTCATCTGAAAACACACTGGTGGCCGTCACCAACGCGATCACCTGCACCACATCATGGTGTAATGGGTATGTACGCCATTGAATATCAAAATTCGTCCTATTTAGGATAGCGGTGTCCATGTGCTGGCCCTCATTGCCGTACTACCAATTGCTTCCATCACCTGTTGCGAAGACAGTCCATATTGTCGCGTGGCGACCATAAACCCTCCCTCAGACATCAAACATGGGTTTGGATTCACATCAATCACCCAGGGCTTCCCCTGGTGATCCATTCTAAAATCAACCCGTGCATAACTATGCAAGCCAAACACATCCCAGCAGCGTCGCGCCAATTGTGAAATTTCATCCAAAGCGGTGCGATCTTCTGCTGAAAAAGTAAAGCTTCGCGGTGTCTGATTATATTCCTCTGATTCCTCTTCCCATTTGGCTGCGTAACCGACAATCTTGGGTTTATCCGTATGATAATTCTCAAATAGAATTTCCGCGATAGGCAATACATGGACAATGCCATCGATTTCTAACATCGACACATTAATTTCCCTGCCATCAACATAGGATTCCGCAAACCAATCACCGCCAAAACGGAATTTCATCGCCATCATTTTTTCAACAGCCGCTTCCACACCAGAAACAATAGAAGAATCATCGATACCAACCGACCCATGCAAACTGGATGATTTAACAATATAGACACCTTTTTCCTCAAAATGTTGGCCAAAGATCGAATCATGGTCAAACCATAAGGGAGTAGGTAACCGATGCTCTTCCAGAATTTTCTTAGCCTGCCTTTTATCTTCAACAAGACGAAAAACATGGGTTCTATTGCCAGTATACGGAACACCAACAGCATCCAGCCACGAGGTAGCTATATGGATTAGTTCGTCACGGCCATCAATATCTTCAACCAGATTAAAAACCAAATCGGCCTTCGCAATACTTTCAGGGCATCCTCCCGAACAACAATCTCCAAAATAGACATGCCCTACTCCATGGCCTAATTCTTCTAAAACAGCAGAGAGTTCATTGAGTTGCAAAAGTGTATCTTGCATCTCAGGTGCCCTATTTTCAGGATTACCGCTGTGAAGTATAACAATATTAGGCATATTAAACTATCGACTCCAGTTCGGCGTCCGCGTGTTTAAAAACAGAATTTAAGTGGTATCGACGGCATGCGTGGTTAATAATGTCACCAATTAATTCCTTGTAGTTCACTCCCGCCTGTTCAGCGAGGATAACCAGATCGGAATGTCCCGGACGTAACCCCGATAATGGATTGGCTTCCAAAAAGAATGGAAGGCCAAAACGGTCGCATCGAATATCAATACGCCCACCATCCACACATCCCAGAGCATTCCACGCCTGAAGTGCTACTTCCGCAGCATGTCTGGCTTCTTGATCATCCACCAATACATAATCAATCACATCTTCGCAATGTTCCTTATTAAAATAAGAATGACACCAACTTTCAGCATTACTGCGCAACCGAACTTCCAAGACACCGATTACTTTAGCGTGACGCCCTTCACCTAAAATACCGACTGTAAATTCACGACCCGGTAAAAAAGGTTCAACCAACACTGGCTGGTTGTACCGAGCCAATAACTCAAGGCTGTAATTATGCAGCTCCTGCGGAGTTGTTACCCGTGATGCTGCCGCTACCCCCTTACCCGTTCCTTCAGCAATGGGTTTTAGAAACAGGGGGTAGGATAATTTAACCCGTTTTATATCCTCTTCTGCAGCAATAACCGAAAACGGAGTCGTTGGCACGCCTACATCGCGGACAATCCGCTTAGCCATAGCTTTATCCATAGTGACGGTCATCACCAATGGCGAAGAAAAAGTATAAGGAATATCATAGGCATCAAGCAAGGCCGGAACTTGCGCTTCACGCCCAGTGCCATACATCCCTTCGGCAATATTAAACACCAGGTCCCATCGTTTGCCGCTGTTTAACATATTAGCCAGGCTTTTTACATTGCCGATACGCTCAACGTTATGCCCCAGTGATTCAATCGTTTCATGGAGTGCCTCGATGGTTTCAAGCGCATCAAACTCCGCCGTTTGTTCTTCGGTATAACCTTGGTTCAGGTAATCATCGCGAAGGTCATAAGTAAATCCGATTCTCATGCTTTTTCTCCAACATTGGGACTATACAAACCTTTCTCAGGATCGTAAGAAAAACCTTGATCACGCATAGCGCTTTGGCTGGTGCCAATCACACCTTGCGGATCAGGGTAACGATAGGTTCCACCTTCAAAATTGGTGAGCAGGAGATCGTCTCCTGCTCGACCCAAAATATAATCAGGCAGCAATGGGATTTTGCCTCCACCGCCGGGAGCATCGACCACAAACGTTGGGATGGCATACCCTGTCGTATGGCCTCGGAGTTGTTTCATAATTTCCAAACCTTTCTCAACAGGCGTACGGAAATGCGCCGACCCGGATACGGGATCACATTGGTACAAATAATAGGGCTTAACCCTGGCCCTTAAAAGTCCATGAAAAAGACTCTTAAGTGTAGAGACATCATCGTTGATGCCTCTAAGCAGAACCGTCTGACTACCCAAAGGTATGCCTGCATCCGCAAGCCTCGCACAGGCCTCTATCGATTCAGGAGTCAATTCATCGGGATGCGTAAAGTGAATGCTCATCCACAACGGATGATATTTTTTCAGCATTGAAGCTAGTTTTTTGGTAATACGCTGCGGCATCACCACAGGAATTTTGGTGCCGATCCGGATAAATTCCAGATGTTTAATGCTACGCAGGCGGTTCAATAACCATTCAAGCTTATCATCACCGATACTCAGCGGGTCACCCCCCGACAACAGGCAATCTCTAATTTCGGGATGGGCTTCGATATATTGAGCTGCCTTTTCCCACTGATCAATGCTGAAACTATATTCACCATTGGTTTCGCCTACCATCCGTGAGCGCGTGCAATAACGACAATAGGTCGAACAAAATCCGGTTGTCAAAAACAATACCCTGTCTGGATAACGGTGCACCAAACCAGGCGTTGCAGTATCATGGTCTTCACCCAGTGGATCAGGATCTTCTCCTTTAATCCGTATAAACTCATCCCCCACTGGAATATGCGTCATGCGCAGAGGCTGCTGAGGATTACGGGGATCAAACAACGATAGGTAGTAAGGCGTGATGGCAATAGGCAGGTTGCCGGTACGTTTTTCGACGGCCTTACGTTCATCCATCGTCAAATCCAGCATTTGCTCCAGAACTTCAACGCGTCGAACACGGTTTCTCACTTGCCACTTCCAGTCATTCCAATCATGGATCGTTGCCTGAGGATAAAATGTACGCAGGAATTCTTTTGAACGCTCACTGGTTGGAAAACGGTGATAGGCCGCCTGCTTCTCCTTTTTGGGTGAGTAGTTGATTGTTTGTTCTCGTTGGGGGGGTACACCGGTCGAGAGTTGCTTTACTTCAGCGATAAAATCACTGAGGGATTTTTCTGCAACACCGCCCCCTATATTATCCTGCCCCGTTCTAATTCCGCCTGTTTGGGCTGAAAGCGATTCGGTGGCCAGAACGCTCGGAGGTTTGTCTTGAACAACTAAAATATCTCTCGGCATTGTTTCCTCATAACAAATAAAAACAGGCTCAATCACATTTAAAACCTCTTTCCATAATTTCCAATATATTCTTAAGAATACGTTACCAACCATATGAAATGCGTAAAATTTCTTGCTAAGGCATCAAGAGAGGGCTAGAAATAGGAGTGTAGCAACTCATACATAGATACCCATGGAATCGTTTGACAATCACCAAAACCACAAGCCCAATGCCTTTCCGTTAACCAGGCTTTTTCCCAATATGGTAACCATCCTTGGCTTATGTGCAGGCCTTACTTCCGTTCGCTTCGCACTGCTGGGCCAATGGCAAATTGCCGTTATTTTTATCGTGGTCGCCGCTTTCATCGATGGGATGGATGGGCGTCTGGCACGCTTACTCAATGCTACCAGTAAGTTCGGCGCACAGCTTGATTCGCTCTCGGATTTCTTTAATTTTGGGGTTGCACCAGGTATCGCCCTCTATTTGTGGATATTAAAACAAGCGCCCATCAAAGGTATCGGCTGGGCATTGGTTCTGCTTTTTGCCGTTTGTATGGCTATTCGCTTGGCACGCTTTAACAGCGAACTGGATGATGAAGACCGGCCCGAATGGAAAGACCGTTTCTTTGCCGGCATTCCCGCTCCATGCAGTGCATGCCTTGCTATCGTGCCGTTTATGCTGACCTTTCAATTTGGGAATACCACCTGGCTATCTCAATTTGTGAATCCAACGACAGTACCTGCCTTTTTCCTGGCAATTGCCATTTTAACCGCCAGTCGGATTCCAACATTTTCTATCAAGAAAATTGTCATTAAGCGAGAAAACAGCTCCGCTGTTTTGGTTCTGGCTGGGATCCTGTTTATTTCCCTCATAACAGAGCCCTGGCTTACGTTCACAGCATTGGGAGCCCTGTATTTAGCCTCTATTCCATTCAGCGTGGCAACCTATTACCGTTACAAGGCCATCAGTTAGAACCCTGGCCTTTATTTCCAAACACGCACGAGGATTATTTCTTTTTTTTGATCAAGGTAGAAACAATCATCCAGCCTACCACAACAAGCGCTGTGGCATAGGCTCCCCAGACAAAAAACGCATAAGGTGCAAACATTATTTCTTCCTGAATGAGTCCAGGGAAATCACGTTATTGGAGGCTTTTTTGCTCGAGCTTTTCTTGCCTGGCTTTTTAGGTGATGCATCAGAAACTTCGTCTCCAGATTTGGACTTTTTGGTTTCCTTTTTCCCCTTTTCTTCACCTTTCTTTCCTGTCGCTTTTTTGGAGGGAACAGCGAATTCTTTGACTTCAGCTGTATGTTCTGGTTCCCAATCCTCATCGTCTTCCAAAGGCATTCTTCTGAATTGCAAACCAAATTGAACACTAGGGTCGGCAAATGAAATAATAGAACCAAAAGGAATAACCAACCTCTCCGGCACATTATTAAAGCTCAGTGATACACTGAATTTATCTTGCTCGATCTTTAAACTGTGGAATTGATATTGCAAGACAATCGTCATTTCCTCCGGATATTTTTTCCGCAGATAATCCGGTATTTCAACACCGGAAAATTGAGTCTGGAAAGTGATATAAAAATGATGGGCCCCTGGTAACCCGCCTTTGGCAATAATCTCTAAAGCCCGGCGCACAATCATATACATCGCTTCATCAATAAGCGCTTCGTAATCGATAACTATTTCTTCTGTTGTCATAACCATAACCCTATCACAAAATAAGCGGGGGGTTTCTGTTGCCCGGTACCCCCCAAACCGCGTTAAACTATGCAGCGTTAGCAGCTTCGAAAACGAAGTTGTCGTTTGCTACAAGTTTAGCAAATGTAACGTTGTCGTTAGCATTTGTTGTTATGACCCTGCGTGGTAAACCACCGGGGGTATCATGCCGGGCAAAAATCATTTCTTTATTGCGCGCGTCGAGCCTGTTTCGCCCCCATACTTACTGATGGTGGAGGCGCCGGGTACCGCCCCCGGGTCCACAACGTCTATTCCAAATAATGTTTATTGCCATAGCTACCCTATTAAGGTAACATTTTCATTATACTACGTTTAAAAACAAAAGTGAAGTTCATAGCCATATTTTTCAGATCCAGGACCTATTTATGTTAGATCAGCAGCAGCGTGAAGAGATAAACGCCCTTCGTCAGGAAACACATACGACCATGCGCGCAACCGTTCCTGCACTTGAGGACGTTATGTACGAACCGATTCCTGTGTTAGATCACGGATTTGTGCGCGTGGTTGATTACATGGGTGACGATGCAGCAATCGTTCAATCTGCGCGCGTTTCTTACGGAAAAGGAACCAAGAAAGTAAATCAGGATGCCGGCCTTATTAACTATCTGATCCGCCATCGTCACACGACTCCATTTGAAATGTGCGAAATTAAATTTCACATTAAATTGCCTTTTTTTGTTGCTCGCCAGTGGATACGCCATCGTACGGCTAATGTGAATGAATATTCAGCACGCTATTCGATTCTTGATAAAGAATTTTATGTACCAGCGAAAGAGCATCTTGCTCCCCAATCTAAATCTAATCATCAGGGACGGAGTGATCAATCGCTTTCAGAGACGGAGGCTGCCCGCGTTTTAGAGATTTTGAAGGATGATTCTATTCGAAGCTATCGTCATTATGAAGAGATGCTTAATCTCGACCCGGAAGGCAATGTACTCGACCAGGATAAGCAAGGACTTGCACGCGAATTAGCTCGCATGAACTTGCCTCTCAATTTCTATACTCAATGGTACTGGAAAATTGATCTGCATAATCTTATGCATTTTTTAGCACTACGTGCCGACAGCCATGCCCAATATGAAATCCGAGTGTATGCAGAAGCCATGCTTAGCTTGGTTGAAAAATGGGTACCGATCACGTATGCCGCTATGCAAAATTACGTGGTACGCGGCCAACATCTTTCCGGCAGCGCTATGGATATGATTAAAAAGCTTGTTCGCGGAGAGAAAGTTGATTTTTCTACCTCTGGCATGGGAAAACGTGAATGGCATGAATTGTTGGAAACATTAGAGCTTGACCCAACATTGGAAACGGTAGGTTAACGGACTAACCTCGCACGCCTCTCTTAGTAACAAACAGATCGAATGTGTTACTATGTAACTGGAGTGCGTGTTGTTAGCCGTTAAACGCATTATGTTAACCACCTCCTCCTCAACTCGCACACGATTACTCAGGAAATTAACTAACTTTCCGATGTTGTTTTCTGCTGTCCTTTATTGTGCCGCCTTGCTGTTTGATCTTGCTACTCCTCATGCAGTAGCCGCAGGCATAACTTATATTTTATTGCTCTTCTGCAGCATTTGGTTTGCACGACCCAAGACCATTCTCGTATGCGCCATCATCACCAGCATGCTGGCAATCATAGGCTATTTTATTTCGGGTCGTGCTTTTGATCAAGAATTGGCATCCTTGATCAATCGCACCCTATCCATTAGTGCCATATGGATCACTGCTTTTCTTATCTTTAGGCGAAAACAAAGCGAGCTTCGTCTGCAGGAAAGTACCCAGCGCATTCAATCCATTATTAATTATACACTGGATGCCGTGATTTCTATGGACGGGCAAGGACTAATTACCGAATGGAATGTTCTTGCTGAAGAAACATTCGGCTGGAAAAGACAAGAAGTACTTGGCATTCCTCTGGCTGAATTAATTATTCCTCCTGAACATCGTCATGCACATCATCAGGGTATGCAACGTTTCCAAAAGGATGGGGCCGGAAATATTCTATCTAAACGAATAGAAATGACGGCCCTTAATAAACAGGGAGAAATCTTCCCGGTCGAACTTGCCGTTACCGCTCAAAGACTCCATGAATCGTGTCATTTTACAGCCTTCATTCGCGATATTTCAGCGCGTAAAAAGGCAGAACAGATCTTACGCGAAAGTGAAGAGCGTTTCAGACTTATGGCCGATACAGCGCCAGTTCTTATCTGGATGTCTGAACCTGATAAACTCTGTAATTATTTTAATAAACCGTGGCTTGATTTTACAGGAAGGACCATGGAACAAGAGTTGGGAAATGGTTGGGCCGAAGGTGTGCACCCAGACGATCTGTCCCATTGCCTTAATATTTACATCAGTGCCTTTGATAAAAGACAACCGTTTGAAATGGAATACCGACTCAAACGCGCCGATGGTGAATATCGCTGGATGCTCGACCAAGGCACTTCGCGATTTACAGTTCAAGGCGAATTTGCCGGATATATTGGCTCATGTATTGATATCACCGATCGCAAACATGCCGAGAAACGCATTCAAGACCAATGCGGTTCCCTCGAAATTTTTACCCGCGCACTCGCCCATGATCTAAAGGAACCTGTACGCACCATCAGCGCATTTATGGATTTAATTGCCCAAAAACATTCACCTGAAAAAACCGAGGATTATTTTCAACATATTAAAGAAGCTGCTCATCGAATGAATATGCTCATAGACACCGTATTTCTCTATACGCAACTCGATGCACCGCAAGCGATCGCCAAAGAAAATTGCGATATGAATACCAAACTAATGGAAGTGAAAAAGAACTTGAATCAGTTAATTATTGAACGCAAACCCACGATTAGCAGCGACCCGCTTCCCAAAATTATTGCCAATCGCGTCCAGATGTTGCAAATCCTTCAAAATTTACTGGCGAATGCTATTTTTCATTCTCCTTGGCAGGTAACCATTCATCTAACCTCCACAGATCATCCTGATCATTGGTCCTTTTGTCTCCGTGATAATGGTCCTGGTATTGCCGCCGAATATCATGAAAAAATATTTTCCCCCTTTAAAAGACTCACAAGAAGGGAAGATGGAGCAGGATTAGGGCTGGCTATTTGCCAGAAGATCGTTGAATTTCATGGCGGCACCATCCATTGTGAATCACGGCAGGGCGAAGGAACCGCTTTCATTTTTACGATTGCCAAAGATATATCGTCACAACAACGTACCATTAAAGCTTTATCAACCGCACGTCCTCCTGCTCAGCATAGTAACGAAGGGCTCCCCATCTACACCATCTTGCTCGTGGATGATCGCCCTTCCGATGTTGAATTGACAAGAATCATGCTGATGGAAAACCCAGAATTTCAATTCCATCTGTTAGTCGCAGACAATGGAGAAGAGGCCCTCTCTATTTTACAGACTGAATTCGCAAAAGGTAACTCTATCGACCTGATGCTGATTGATATCAACATGTCCGGGATGGACGGGTTTGAACTACTGGAACACATACAACGGGATAAGACATTAAAACACATAGCATTAGTGATGTGTACCGGCTCCACCTATGACAAGGATAAAGAAAGGGCAGAAGCGTTAGGTGCTAAAGGGTACCTGATAAAACCGCCACGGTTTGAAAAGCTTAAGCCGATTCTGGAGCAGATTAACATTCAGCCATGATTGTGTATTCTGTTTAGGCTCTTAGCACTGCAACACCGGGTAATTCTTTGCCCTCAAGCCATTCAAGGAAAGCCCCACCTGCCGTTGAAATATAGCTGAATTCATCTTTAAGGCCAGCGAGAGATAATGCAGACACAATATCGCCCCCACCCGCAACCGATACAAGTTGTTTTTCAGCCGTGCGCTGTGCAACAATACGTGCAACAGCAGAAGTGCCCACATCAAAAGGCTGTATTTCAAACGCACCAAGTGGCCCGTTCCATACCACAAATTTTGAGGCCGCGATAACATCACTGATCGTGGCAACCGTTTTAGGGCCAATATCTAAAATCATCGTCCCTGCTGGAATTTTTTCTGCTGATACCACTCGGCACGTCGCTTTATGGACTAATTCTTTGGCCACAATCACATCTTCAGGCAATATAAATCGGCAATGTTTGGTTTTAGCTTTTTCTAAAATAATTTGGGCTGTTGCTAGCAAATCTTTTTCGACCAATGATTTTTCAACTTTTATCCCTTTAGCTAACAAAAAGGTATTGGCCATGGCCCCACCGACCATAATTGCATCGACTTTATCCATCAAATTTTCAAGTAATTCCAGTTTGGTCGAAACTTTAGAACCACCGACAATTGCTAAAATGGGCTTTGAATCTTTTTGCAGGATTTTTTCAAGATTTTCAATTTCTTCCTGCAATAATAATCCGGCGGCCGAAGGCAATGCTTTTGCCAAACCCACGATAGACGCGTGTTTGCGATGCGAGCATGAAAACGCATCATCCACATACAAATCACCTAAGCGAGCCAGTTTTTCAACAAAGGCTGGACTGTTGGCCGTCTCGCCTTTATGAAAACGCAAATTTTCTAGCAACAATACTTCGCCATCTTTGAGTTTAGCCACAGCTTCTTCTGTTGCTGGCCCGATGCAATCAACCGCAAAATTCACCGTTTTTCCACCAAGGCTTGCACTTAAGGCATCCGCTAAGGGAGCCAACGAGCAATCCCGGACAAATTCACCATCAGGCCTACCAAAATGCGACAACACGATTACCTTAGCCTTTTTATGAATGAGGTATTCTAACGTCGGAATGAGTTTTTTAACCCGGGTTAAGTCTTCTATGCGGCTGTTTTTCATGGGCACGTTTAAATCGACCCGGCACAGCACACGCTTACCCCGAACATCAAGCTGGTCTACGGTACGCAACGATTTAGCCATATCGTTACCTTTTTCCGATCAATGCTGCCACATCAAGCATACGATGCGAAAAACCCCATTCATTGTCATACCAAGCAGCCACCCGGCAAAAACGTTTTTGCACAACATGTGTTTCTTTTGCATCGACAATCGCACTATGGGTATTATGATTAAAATCAATTGAAACCAACGGCTCGTGACATACTGCCAATACACCTTTCAGTTCGCTTTCTGCTGCTGTTTCAAATGCCTTTACTAAGGTCTCTTTATCCGTATCCTGCCTTGCCGTAAACGTGAAATCAATTAACGACACATTGGGTGTCGGCACACGAATAGAGGTACCATTTAATTTGCCCGCCAATTCTGGAATGACAAGACCAATAGCTTTGGCAGCACCTGTGGATGTTGGCACCATCGACATGGCGCACGCACGAGCACGGCGTAAATCACGATGCGAGCCATCAACAACATTCTGATCACCTGTGTAAGAATGAATAGTTGTCATGAAACCAACGTCTATCCCTACTGCCTTTTGCAAGGTTTGAGCAACAGGAGCCAACGCATTGGTTGTACAAGAACCGATAGACATAATTTTTAATTCTGGATGGATCACATGATTATTGACCCCATAGACAACGGTTGCCTCAGCGCCATCAGCCGGAGCCGAAATCAACACTTTACGAGCACCTGCCGCCAAATGCTTACCTGCTTCTTCCGATTTAGTAAATTTACCGGTGCATTCCATCACCACGTCAATATTAAGGGCCAGCCACGGTAATTTCGCCGGATCTCGCTCCATAATCACTTTTATTTCCTGGCCAGCGACGCGCAAGGTTGATTCATTCACCACCTCTACTGCAGGAAACGCACCATGCACCGAATCATGTTTAAGTAAATGCGCCATCATTTCAATAGGGCCACTTCCGTTTACCGCCACAATGTGGATATCGTTACGGCCCGATTCAACCAACGCCCTTACCACGCAACGACCAATTCTGCCAAATCCATTAATCGCAACTCGCACCGTCATCGTTCACCTTCCGCTTATCTGATGTTTTATTTTCTGTTTAAAGCTTCTGTTACCTGAGTCACCACTTCTTCGGCGGTAATCCGGAAATATTTATACAGATCCCCTGCTGGAGCAGATTCACCAAAACTTTCCATACCCACAAAAATTCCGTGTGGGCCAATGTATTTGTCCCATCCATAACGGACAGCGGCCTCGATAGCAACCTTCACCGTTTTAGTGCAAAGGATAGAAACTTGATATTCCATAGGCTGTTTATCAAATAACTCGGTTGATACCATGGATACCACCCTTACACCAATATGCTGTTGCTCAAGATCCTGCTTTGCTTTCATGGCAATCTGTATTTCTGATCCAGTAGCAAAAATAGTTACCTGCAATGGGATGTCTTGAGGCGATTCACTGAGGATATAAGCACCTTTTGCCGATTTGTTTTCTTCGCTGTCATGACGTTGCAATGGCAATCCCTGACGCGTTAGTGCCAAAATAGATGGGCCTGTTGTATTGCGTAAGGCAATTTCCCAACACTCTGCCACTTCAACCGCATCACACGGGCGCAACACTAACAGATTAGGAATCGCCCGAAGCGATGCCAGATGCTCAACCGGTTGGTGCGTAGGACCATCCTCACCCAGACCAATAGAATCATGGGTCATCACATAGACGACTCGTTGCTTCATTAAAGCAGATAAACGGATAGCCGGGCGGCAATAATCGGTAAATACCAGGAAGGTTCCACTGTAAGGAATAATCCCCTTATGTAGCGCCATGCCATTCATCGCAGCAGCCATAGCATGCTCACGGACGCCGTAATACATATAGCGTCCGGAAAAATCGTGAGGCTTAATTGCTTTTAACTCTTTGGTCAACGTATTGTTGGAGCCGGTTAAATCAGCCGATCCGCCAATCATTTCGTGGATATGTTTCGTCAACACCTCAAGTGTTTCCCCAGAAGATGCCCGCGTTGCTATCCCACATTTTGTATCAATGAAATGTTGTTTTATATCCTGGACGATTTGCGATAAATTAGCTGGCAATGTACCGTCAAGCGCCTCTTTAAATTCCCGCTTATGCGATGATTGATTTAAACGATGCTGCCAGGCTTCATGTTCGCGCTGGTGGCTTTTGCCAATTTCACGCCATGCACTTAAAACATCCTCTGGTACATGGAAGGGTTCATGGTCCCACGTCAAATTTTTTCGAGTGCCTGAAATTTCGTCTTTACCTAATGGGCTACCATGCGAGGAGCTCTTGCCGGCCTTGGTAGGCGCACCATAAGCAATGGTGGTTTTGCAGGCAATCAGTGATGGTTTATCACTTGATTTAGCTTGTTTAATTGCATCATGAATTGCTTGCGGATTATGCCCATCGATTGCCACGACATTCCATCCACTGGCTTTAAAGCGACCTAACTGGTCATCTGATACCGATAAATTAGTTGGCCCATCAATGGTGATACCATTATCATCAAATAACACAATGAGCTTATTCAACTGAAGATGGCCAGCCAATGATATAGCTTCATGACTGATGCCTTCCATTAAACAGCCATCACCCACAATCACATAGGTACGATGATCAACTAGTTCCTTGCCAAAACGGCTGGCAAGGATACGTTCAGCAAGCGCCATCCCCACCGCATTAGCAAGCCCCTGCCCAAGAGGGCCGGTGGTGGTTTCAACACCGGGGGTATAACCATATTCAGGGTGACCGGGAGTTTTTGAACCCAACTGACGGAAACGCTTTAATTCGTCCAAAGTTACGTCTTCGTAGCCGGTTAAATGCAGCAACGCATAAAGCAACATCGATCCATGTCCTGCCGATAAAATCAGGCGGTCACGATCTGGCCAATTCGAATCTTTAGGATCAAATTTGATAAAATGCTGAAACAACACAGTGGCCACGTCCGCCATTCCCATCGGCATTCCAGGATGTCCTGAATTGGCTTTTTCAACGGCATCAATCGCTAAAAAACGTATAGCATTAGCCATGTCTTGATGGGTGATCGGGGTTTGGGTAGAAGTCTCAGATAAGGATGCTGGCGATAATGTCATAACTCTGCAGGAAATAGGTTGTTTTGCTTGTGAGCTCATACTGTGTGGGTTTTATATACTAAATCTCTCGCTAATACAATAAATTCCGGGTAGGATTTAATAAGATTCATACTTTGAAGTGCGTCTCCTGGTTGAAAAGGAAGGATCATGTTTCGTTCCCTTGTGGAATTATCTCGTATATGGTCGCGTCACCGCCACCTCCTGCTCATGCTGGCTAACCGGCAATTTTTGGTTCGCTATCGCGGCTCTTTTCTGGGCATTTTCTGGACGCTCCTGAACCCGTTATTGTTGCTTTTAGTTTATGGATTTGTTTTCACCTATCTTTTTCCACCCCGGTGGAATGTCGCATCACAACAGCAAATTCCGTTCGCCGTTATTTTGTTTGCTGGCATTATGGTTCATCAATATATGGCCGATTGTTTGGTACGTGCCCCCGGCTCTATCCTTGAACAAACCAGCTTTGTCAAAAAGATCGTGTTTCCCCTGGAGTTACTGGTTCCCAGTTATGTCCTATCCAATCTTACCGTGTTTATGATTCAGTGGCTGTTACTGTTGGTAGCAACGGCGGCCACGTCGCATCAAGTCCATATCGCGTCGATTATCTGGCTGCCTTTTGTTTTTATTCCGTTTACATTCATGATCATTGGCATAAGCTGGATACTTGCCGCCATCGGCGTTTATATACGCGACATCTCCCATATGATGAACCTGGTGATGATGGTGCTGTTGTTTATCAGCCCCGTTTTTTACCCCCTCGATGTTTTTCCAGAGCCGTTTAAACATTTTCTGTATCTGAATCCGCAAACGTTTCCCATTGAACAATTAAGGAATTTAATGATTTTTGGCACAACACCGAATTGGTCTGGCATGGTTATTTATGCCGGCTGTAGCATCGTTATTTTATGCGTTGGATTTATGTTTTTCCGCCTGATGAAGAGGGGGTTTGCCGATGTCCTATAAATTTCCTCCCAGCGATGCTGATGAAGTGCTTACCCTCGATGACATTACCAAAACCTATTTTCTATTTGCCCACCCAACCGACCGCATTAAGCAGTGGCTATTTGGTCCATCTAAAACCTATTACGAAGCCATTAAGGCGCTTCACTCCACGACCTTTTCCGTAAAAAGAGGAGAGACCGTTGCCATTATCGGCAAGAATGGCTCTGGAAAATCAACCCTACTGCAAATCATTGCCGGCACACTGCCCCCCACTTCAGGCACCCTTAAACTAAACGGGAAAATTGCCGCACTGCTTGAACTAGGATCAGGTTTTAATCCTGAATTTACTGGCATTGAAAATATTCATATTAACGCGGCCATCTTGGGATTAACCAAACCAGAAATTGAAGGAAAACTGGATTCCATCATACAATTCTCCGGCATTGGCGATGCGATTTACCACCCAGTTAAAACTTATTCAAGTGGAATGTTCGTGCGTCTGGCGTACGCAGTTACCACAGCAACCAATCCTGATATTTTAATTGTCGATGAAGCCCTGGCCGTAGGCGATGAACGTTTCCAACGTAAATGCTTTGCGCATATGGAAGATTTTCGCAGCCGTGGTGGCACGATTCTTTTTGTCTCGCATTCCATGCCTACCGTTTTAGAATTATGTAACCGTGCTATTTTAATTGATCAGGGCGAAATATTATTAGATGCCTCCCCCAAGCAGGTGGTTTCCCTTTATCATAAATTGCTGTTTGCTCCCACCGAGCATCAACTTAAAATTCGCGAGGCGATTCGTTCGCAAACCGCCGTTAGTGCCGACACTAATTTTTCCTTATTGGCCCAACAGCCCATCGGTGAAACCGTACTTGAATCTCATTTTGATCCGAGTTTGATTCCCGAAACGACTATTTCGTATCAATCCAGCGGTGCGGAAATTCTTAACGTCAGCATTACGGACATGGATGGTAAGCCCGTCAACATGCTCCTACCCCGCCATCCGTATAAAGTTGATTATGTGGTACGGTTTGACCATGTGGCTCCTGGTCTTATGTGTGGCATGATGATCAAGACTAAAAGCGGCGTTCATATTGGCGGCAAATCGACATTAATTCCTACGGATATCTGCCATACACTGGTTGCTGGCTCTCATCTCAATGTCTCATTTACCTTTACCTGCCTGCTGGCTCCCGATATTTATTTCCTCAATTGCGGATGCTCCGGAACGATTGGCCAGGAAAGCACCTTCCTTCATCGTATCGTTGACGCCGCGGCCTTTAAAGTACTCCCCGAAATCGACATTTCTCCCAGTGGAATTGTTGATTTCTTGATTGAACCTTCGTTTACACTGGCTTCTTAAGGGATGATATGTCAATCGATTTTCTAGGTATTGGCGCACAAAAAGCAGGAACCACATGGGTTCATCATCATCTATCCCTTCACCCACAGATCCGTTTTCCCGGAGGTAAAGAAATCCATTATTGGGATAAACAATTTCCGCATCGCTATGACGATTATCTCTCCTTATTTCCCGATCATCCCCCGATTTTGAAATTTGGAGAAATAACCCCTGCCTATGCCATATTACCGGCGGAAATCGTGACAAACATTCACAACACCGCCCCCCTGGCAAAAGTCTTTTTTATCACCCGCAATCCAATTGAGCGAGCCTGGTCTTCGGCCTTAATGGCACTAGAGCGCAGCGAGATGAGGGTTGAAGAAGCGTCCGATCAATGGTTTATAGATCATTTCCACTCTCAAGGCTCACGTCTTCGCGGCAATTATCAGCGTACCATTGATCTGTGGACTCGACATTATCCCGCCGAACAATTCCTATTATTATCCTTCGATGAAATGGTAGGATCCCCGGAATTATTCCTTAAGAAACTATGTGCCTTCTTAGATGTTGATACTGATTTTTTTGAACAGCATCCCCAACGTATCGAGCGCAACAAAATTTTTGCCAATACCGCCTATCCACTAAGGCCAACGTTGCGTCCAGTATTGGAAACATTATACCCTCACACACGATAGCGACTCCCACAGTAAAGAATCATGATCGCTTTAGCCCACGACCCGTTTCCTCATTGCGAAAATGGGAGCACAAGCGTAGACTACGCTTATTAACCTTTTTATTACTTCCTCCTACTAGCATGGGTCAAACCAACATGATATGGTTCAGTTTATGAAAGTTTCACATTCCTTGAATATGACGGCCGTGATGCAAAGCGGACGATATACCCCCGTCGTGATTGGCTGGCTTTTCTTTTTATCATTCAGCTTGCTCATCCAAAGCAGCATCTATGTGAACACTCACTTCTTTGCGTGGAACCTTGGATGGGTCTTTACGTTCCCCCTTTACATATCAACCTTCTTACTGCTGGCACTCAACAAACCGATCAATGACGAAAAAATTGCGTTGATGGTACCCTTTGCCTTACTCCCTTTTTTCTTGCCCTTCTCTTTGCAGATCACACATAATTTAGTGTTGGTGATATTGGCTTTGATTAATTTATTTTTCTTTTGTCTCTTATGCCATTGTTCTTTATGGAACTGGATTAAACGCTCTCCACTTACGATGACTACAGGAGTAAGCGCTTTTGTCGGCATTACGGCAGCCGTGTTCCTGGCATTTTTTGTTCATCATCTTTCTGCACCTTTATTTGCTTTTGCCCTGGTCGCCTGTAGCCTGTTCCGCGCCGAAAGCAAAGAAGCCTTTTACCGTTCTCCCATTGATAGGTATGATATTGCCTACCCTGTCATACTAGGTTTAGCCCTTTTTGGACTTCGCTATTTGGATCCGGTTCTTCAAGGTCATATTCACGGCTATGCCAAAACAATTCCTACTCTTCTTATTTTTACCTATGTGCTTTTAGGTATCGTCGGCTGTTATTTCTATCATGAACGTCCTATACGTTTTGGCTTGGGATTATGCATGATTTATATCATTTCATCCATCCTGCCCTTTAAAGATAACCTGCCATTTGATTCTAATATGCTTATTTTAGCAGGTGCCATCTCGTTAATACTAGCTCTTAAGAACCATGTGTTATTATCGTTAAACACCGCATACGGAAAAGTGTATGTGGTTGAACATCCCGACCTTCATCTTCATATATTAAAGAACGGAAGCATCGTCCACGGCGTTCAATCGCTTGAAGAATCACGTCGAAAAGAACCCTTATCTTATTATAATCGCAAAGGTCCAGCAGGTGACATCTTTTCGTGCCTGCCAGTTGCCCAATTGCCTCAAATAGGAATTATTGGATTAGGGGCTGGCTCCTTGGCCGCTTACGGAAAGGCAGGCCAAACCTTCACTTTCTTTGAGATAAACCAATCGGTTGTTGATATAGCAAAAAACCCAGCCTATTTCACCTTTGTGAAAGACAGTGCAGCCTCCATCAACTATATCATCGGTGAAGGCAGAGAAGAAATCAGCAAAACACCCCCCGCTTTTTTCGATACCTTGATTATCGACGCCTACCACGAAGCGGATTCACCGTTAGAACTCTACACCGCTGAGGCCGTTGAAACCTATTTAAGCGCACTCCAGGATAACGGATTACTTATATTCCATATTGCTTCACACAATACCGCGATGCAGGCCGCATTGGCAAAAATCGGCGAAACACTTAATCTCAAAGGCGCTTTTCGTCGGGACAGTAGCGATAAACGGATGCACAGCAACACCATTGATGTTGCCACCAAAGGACTCATTGCCTTCAAAAAATCAGCCAAACCCACATTGGATGATACCGTTAAATTCTATACGAATCGCATCGATGATATACTGACAAGGTGTGGCGTGCTTAAATCTTCACCGAAGGCACTGGTCCCTTATGTTCATTTTGATTCCGAATGGGTAGTCATGTCTCGTGTCGCCAGCTCAATAGAGCCAGTCATCAAAGAATATCAATGGCACGAACTTCATACCCTTAAGGATTTGCCCTTGCTTACCGATAAATCGATTCGTAAAGCCGCCATTCTTAAAATGTATCAGGATGCCTTTGAACAACTTGTCGCCCATTCAGAAGGTAGCCGCTAGTCTATCTTGAAGAATCCATCCATCGGAAATCTCCGGTATTATGGTGTATCTCGATGGGCGCCTATACTGGCTGTGTCTGTGTTGGCATGACATTGCTTCCACATTCTCAAAACCAATCGTGGTTCTTTTGGGTTCGGTTACGGATGCTTAACGATGATGCGACGATGCAATAAACGATTTCACTGCATCAATGGAATTAGGTAAAACAGTATAGCGCTCCTCACGTTCCATCAAATCACTCAAGAAATCCGGCAGTGGGCTAACAGGCAATGAACCCATTTTTACCGCTTCAGCGAATTTGATTGGATGGGCCGTTGCCAGTGTAATCATTGGACTCACCGGATCGCGGCGGCAATGACGCGCAGACGCAACACCAACAGCCGTATGTGGATCAAGCACCAGCCCCATGTCATGATAGACATCACGCATCGTTTGCAGCACTTCGCTTTCTGAAACAGTCCACGCATCAAATTGTGCTTTTGCTTCCGCTAAACGGTTGGGCTCGACCCGTAATGTTCCGTTTTCGGCAAACACATCCATTAAGTGACGCACAGCATCAGGATTGCGATCATGAATATCAAACAATAACCGTTCAAAATTACTAGAAACCTGAATATCCATACTTGGGGTAAGCGTATGTTTCAACGTTTGACGGCTGTAATCATTCATCTCAAAAAAGCGGTACAAAATATCATTAACGTTGGTCGCCACCACTAATTGATGAATTGGCAATCCCATGCGACGTGCAATCGAACCGGCATAAACGTCCCCAAAATTACCAGTAGGCACCGAATAACCCATCGATACAAAAGGCGCACCCAGTGCAAGCGCTGAATAAAAATAATAGACGGTTTGCGCCATGATCCTCGCCCAGTTGATCGAGTTAATCGCCACGAGCGATTTATCACCTAGGAACGATTGGTTGAGGAATAATTGTTTCACCATAGCCTGACAATCGTCAAAGGTGCCCTCTATGGCAATATTGTGTACATTAGGCCCCGTAATGGTCGTCATTTGCCGACGCTGAACCGGCGATACTTTTTGATACGGATGCAATATATAAATTTTAGCCTGCGTACAGTGCTGACAGCCCTCAATAGCAGCTGAACCCGTATCTCCTGAGGTTGCCCCCAAAATAACAACTTCCTCTCCTCTTTTTTTAAGCACATAATCAAGCAATCTACCCAGCAACTGCAAAGCAACATCTTTAAACGCAAGCGTTGGACCATGAAATAATTCGAGCACCCATTCATGATGCCCAATCTGGGTAAGTGGCGTAATCAGATGATGACGAAATGTTTTATAGGCATCTTCGATAATGGTTCTCAAATCATCTTCGGGAATAGAATGACCGATAAACGGACGAATGAGTTCATAACATAAGTCATTATACGACAAGGGTGCCAATGCAGCGATTTGTTCTGGGGAATAAAAAGGAAGTGATGATGGAATATAAAGACCTCCATCATCGGCCAAACCAGCCAATAACACTCCTTCAAAATCAAGTGGCTTTGATTTGCCGCGGGTACTTACATATTGCATAGTTTATACTCTCTATCTTTATCTATGTTAGGCCAGGTAACGCTTGCGCAGGTGATTTTTATAGCACTCAATATCAAGTGGCTTGCCCGTTACTTTTTCAATCAGAGTATTGGTTGTATAACGTGATCCAAGCCCATGAAGATGCTCTTGCAGCCATTTTCTGAGTGACGAAAATTCGCCTTGGCGAGTCTGTTCAGACAAATCAGGAATGGCCTGTTCAACGGTTTGGAAAATTTGCGCCGCTAATATCGCACCAATGGTATAGCTTGGGAAATAGCCAAACGTTCCATCCGTCCAGTGGATATCCTGCATGCAGCCGTCTTTATTGTCAGGCACTTTGATATTAAGGTATTTGAGCATCCCCTGTTCCCAGGCGTCTGGAAGCTCATCAATGTTTAAATCGCCCTTAATCATATATTGCTCAAGGTGATAACGCAGCAAAATATGTCCCGGATACGTCACCTCATCGGCGTCGACACGAATGAGCGAAGGCTCAACCTTGGTCACTGTTCTATAGATATTGGATGCCGAAAGGGCTCTGCTGGTGCTTCCATATATCTGTTTCATATGCGGAACGGCAAATTCCATAAAAGGATGGCTCATGCCTATTTGCATTTCCCATAATAATGATTGGCTTTCATGAACCCCCATACCCCGCGCTTTTCCTACAGGCTGGCTGCGCCATTCACAGGGAAGGCCGCTTTCATAGAGCGCATGGCCATTTTCATGAATCACTCCATACATGGATGATAGGGGATTTTCTTCATCGTAACGTGACGTAATCCTCACATCACCTGGAACACCACCACAAAACGGATGGGTGCTGGTATCAAAACGCCCGTGCTGGCGATCAAATCCCAGCTTATCCAAAAGGAATTCAGCTAGGGCTTTTTGCTTTTCCACACTGACTTTTTCTTTAAATGCAGTCACTTTATGATTTTTTGATTGATGCTCCAGTACCGACTGCACAAACTCAGGAAGGAATGCTTCTAATGATTCAAAGATCCCACTGAGCGTCTTTTCTTTCATACCGGGGTCATACTGATCAATCAACGCCTCATAGGGAGAACAACCAAAGGCGGCACCTTTTACTTTAGCAACCTCTCGCACGAGATCTAGTACTTTTTGTTGAAGCGGGCGGTAGGTTTCAAAATCATTATTCTTACGTGCTTCTCTCCAGGCATGCTCACAGGTCGTTCCCGCCTTCACAAGCGCTTCTATTAATTTGCTATCGACAATCGTAATATGTTTCCACGATCGTTTCATTTCGCAAAGGTTCGCTTTTTGCCAGGGATTTAATTTTGCTTTATGGTTTTCCGCTTCATCCAATAAACCACCAATATCGGGATCACTTAAAATCGCATGTTCTAATTTTTGAAGTGTCGCTAATTGATCACCTCTAACTTCAGAACTTCCTGGCGGCATCATGACGGCAGAATCCCATTGCAGTACGGATCTTGCACCCTGTATATCATCAATTTTCTTAAAAACTTTTTCTAACGTTAAATACGCTTTGACCATAAATACTCTTTTACGATTTTGGTTGATTGGATTGCTTAGCTTGCTGGCGTCGATAAACCACAAAAATAATCACCACGGCAGCCGATAATAGATACCAGGTAATAGCATATTGTAAATGATCATTACGCACGCGAATTTCTTTATCACCTTTAATATAGCCATCAACCTCCCCCTGTTGATCGGCCTCCTTTATTTCGCGGATATAATAGGGTGGGAATATTTTATTGCTATGTTTTGCCATCGCAGGAATATCAACCCAAAACCATGTGTTCTTATCAATCTGATGGCCAACCGCAACCATTGGCTTTTTTTCACCCTCTAACACAATCCCACGTACCGTATAAGCTTGTCCTGGATTGGGTATCGCTCTTTTTCCCGCATCCATTTTGGATTGCACAACCCAGCCTCTGTCAATCAATATCCACCGCCCATCTTCAAGCTTAAAAGGCGCCAATACATCAAGTCCAGGTTTTCCTCCGGGAATAATGGTCCCCATCCAGACGTGAAATTCTTCGGCGGAAAAAGTGCCCGTAAGCAACACTTCTCGATAAAGCTGACCTGCTAATTGTGCATCGTGAAGGGGTAATGTAGTGAGTGGGGGCCGATGAAGCTGCTCCTGCACCTGTGAAATCAATTTTTGCTTCCACTGCAGCCGAAATACCTGCCATGTGCCCATTGAAAACAATAAAACAAACGCACAGATTGTGGTGATTACCGGCAGCCATTGACATTGCTTATTCTTAACCATGCTTATCCCTTTATCATTCTAAGAAACGCACGCCTATTTATTGTCATGCTCTTTCTCTCTTGGTTGTTGTTGCTCATAGGTTCCGATTTTCCATCGATATTCCATTCCTATGAACAATCCTTTGGCTAATCTAAGAAGTAGCATAGATGCAATGAAGACAAATGGAATCCACAAAATAGCATGCACCCAAAACGGTGGACTATAAAAATACTCCACAAACAAAGCAAGCGTAGTCACCATAAAGCCGACAAGAAAAATAGCTACGTAAGCAGGCCCATCAGCTGAATCTTCACCATTAAATGTCAAACCACACATCGCACAGTGATCAACCCTTCTATACCAACTTCTGAATAGAGAAGCCTTGCCGCATTGGGGACAACACCCGAATAAACAAACTTTCCACAAGGAAGGAGGCGCATTACTGATCATGATTGCTTGAAGCCTATGGCTTAGGCTCCCCAAATATAGACACAGCTAAACAAAAACAACCAGACAACATCAACGAAGTGCCAATACCATGCAGCAAATTCAAGCCCCAGATGGTGATTTTGATTGAAATGGCCCTTAGAAGCACGAAACAGACAAATGGTCAGAAAAATCGAACCAATCAGTACGTGCGCACCATGGAAGCCAGTAGCCATATAAAACACTGATGGGTAGATACCACCCGTAAACTTAAAGTCAGCACTCATGTATTCATAGGCTTGCAAACCAGTAAACGTCATTCCCAAAAGAACCGTCAACAGCAATCCTGTTACCATATCACGTCTCTTACCTTCATAAAGAGCATAGTGTGCCCAGGTCACGGTGGTTCCAGAAAGCAAGAGTATCAATGTATTGATAAAAGGAATATGCCAAGGATCAAGAGGCTTAATGCCTTCTGGTGGCCAGGTTCCCCTAACGATGCTATCATTCTCAAAAATATGGGTAGCGCCATTCAATAATATCTGCGGAAAAAGCGCGGCTTTAAAAAAGCCCCAAAAGAACACGGCAAAAAACATCACCTCTGACAAAATGAAAAGAGCCATACCAAGGCGAAGTCCGTGACGTACAGTCTGATTGTGTGCTTTGTCTACGTGCGCTTCTTTCACAACATCGCGCCACCAAACAAACATGACGGCCAACACCCCCACAAGCCCTAAAGGGCCTATGATTTTTCCAAGCGGATTATTGTGCATAAACAAGACACCGCCAACCATCATCGTCATGGCCGCAAACGCTCCCAAAAGAGGCCATGCACTTGGATCAACCAAATGGAAAGGATGCTTTTTCTCAGATGCACTCATACTCAACTCCTACGTCTTTTTTTTCTAACTTTATCGTTTGCGTATTAACAATCAGTTATCAATGAACGATTCTTCATTAAAACCACCTTGTTGCCGCAAGCACTGATTCTATACTTATTTACCGGAAGCGGTATAAAAAGTATACGACAACGTGAAGGTTTCAACGTCATCGTTATCCTTGTCCTTTTCAATAGCAGAATCTATGTAAAATGTCACGGGCATTTCTACATATTGATGGGGAGCTAGAGTCTGTTGATTAAAACAGAAACACTGGACTTTATTAAAATATTTGGCCGCCTTAAGAGGCGTTACATTAAAGGTTGCCATCCCGGTTGAGGCTTTGTTGCCAATATTACGTGCGGTAAAATAGACGGTTATCGGCTCGCCTGGATGTAATTTTATTTCTGGTTGTTTCGGAGCAAATTCCCACTGTAGTCCTGGCTCTATTTCGCTATCAAAACGAACCGTCATCTCCCGTTGTCCTACTTCTAAAGAGGCAATTTTTGCTTGCTTGGTCGCCCCACCATAGCCTGTTTTTTCACAAAACAAACGATACAAAGGAAAGGCAGCATAGGCAAATGAAAACATCCCTATGACAACACAACCAATGGCAAGAACGACCCTTCCATTCTTTGACATCGTTATCCCTTTACCTTAATCATGGTGACTACAAAAAAAACAACCACCAAGCATAATAACGCAATAAGCATCGCGTAATTTTTATATTTTTGTCGCTTATAGACATCTGGTTTTTCAGGCATGGATATCTCCTATCCAATTCATTAACGGAGCGTCAATAACATGATCTAGCACTAAAGCAAGGAACAACAGGAAGAGATACATGATCGAAAAACCAAATAATTTTTTGGCATCCACTTCGCGATCATGTCTATAGACCTTATAGCTGAGTTGAATAAAGCGCAAACCCAAAACGGTTGCCATGATGAGGTACAACATACCGGAATGACCTAACCATGACGGGACCAATGTGATTGGAATCAACAGCAATGTGTAGATCATGATATGGTTCTGCGTTACTCTGCGGCCCCTGACAACAGGTAGCATCGGTATATTAGCCTTGGTATAATCACCGGCCCGAAACAAGGAAAGCGCCCAAAAATGAGGTGGCGTCCACATAAAAATAATCAAAAACAAAATAACGCTATCAACTGAAATACTTCCTGTAATGGCAGCCCAACCTATCATTGGTGGGAAAGCTCCAGCTGCACCACCAATCACAATGTTTTGTGGAGTCTTGCGTTTTAACCACATGGTGTAAATCACGACATAATAGAGAATAGCGGCAGCCAAAAGTGCAGCAGCCACATAATTTACCACAACCAGCATAAGAAAAACGCTTGCTGCAGATAAAAACACACCAAAATGCAGCGCTTCCGCAGGGGCAATTAATTGCTTTGGAATGGGCCGTTGTGATGTTCGCTGCATAATCGCATCAATATCGCGATCATACCACATATTGATGGCACCAGCTGCCCCCGATCCCATGGCAATACACAAGATGGCAATCAGGGCGATAAACGGGTGAACCTGCCCAGGAGCCACCAACATTCCACATAAACCGGTGAATATCACCAGTGACATCACCCTTGGCTTAAGCAAAGCCATATAATCACGCACCCGTGATGGGTAGATGTCCATAGACGCTCGCGGATAATCGATTGCTGACTGTTTCATCTATTTTATTTTTGGTTGCTCATCAAACGTATGGAAAGGAGGAGGAGAGCTGACGGTCCACTCTAATGTTGTTGCACCTTCGCCCCATGGATTATCTCCACATTTACGGCCACGTGTAATCGTGTAAATAGCGATAAAGACAAACAATAACACACCTGCATAGGACACATATGACCCGATGGACGAAACAAAATTCCATCCAGCAAACGCATCTGGATAATCAGGAATACGACGAGGCATACCCGCAAGCCCTAAAAAGTGCTGAGGGAAGAACGTAAGGTTCACGCCAATAAACATAATCCAAAATTGAATTTTTCCTAATAATTCTGGATATTGACGGCCGGACATTTTTCCAATCCAGTAATAGAAGCCGGCGAATGCTGCGAACAACGCGCCAAGTGACATCGTGTAATGGAAATGCGCCACAACGTAATAGGTATCTTGGAAAACGCGGGTGATACTGCTATTTGCCAAGACAACGCCGGTAACTCCACCAACGGTGAACAGGAAAATAAAACCAAGCGAATAAAGCATAGGTGTGTCGAAACGAATAGATCCACCCCACATCGTTGCTATCCAACTAAAGATTTTTACCCCAGTAGGCACTGCAATAATCATGGTTGCTGCTGTAAAATAGGCCAAAGCATTTACGCCAAGACCAACTGTAAACATATGGTGTGCCCAGACCACGAAGCCTAATCCCGCGATACTGACCATGGCATAGACCATTCCCAGATAACCAAATACAGGCTTGCGTGAAAAAGTTGAAACGATCTGGCTGATAATGCCAAAACCAGGAACAATCACAATATAAACTTCAGGGTGACCAAAGAACCAGAACAAATGCTGGAAGAAAACCGGATCACCGCCACCAGCTGGATTGAAGAATGACGTTCCAAAATTTCTATCTGTGAGCAACATCGTAATCGCACCACCAAGAACTGGCAAGGCCAGCACCAACAAAAAGGCAGTGATCAAGACCGACCAAACATAAAGTGGCATTTTATGCAATGTCATTCCAGGAGTACGCATATTGAAGATGGTCACGATAAAATTGATCGCACCCAAAATGGACGATGCCCCAGCCAAGTGAAGGCTAAAAATAGCAAGATCAACGCTCGGCCCAGGGTGTGAAGCCGCCGTACTCAGTGGGGGATAAATCGTCCAACCGGTTCCAGCTCCCTCACCGACAAACGCCGATGAAAGCAACAGACAGAAAGATGTAACCAACAGCCAAAAACTGATATTATTTAAACGAGGAAACGCCATATCTGGCGCACCAATCATAATCGGGACAAACCAGTTGCCAAAGCCAGCCATCAGGGCAGGCATAATCATAAAGAACACCATGATTAAAGCGTGAGCTGTCAGGAATACGTTATAGAGTTGATAATTTCCGTGAAAAAATTGATCCCCAGGCAGCATTAATTCAGCACGCATTGCAACCGAGAAAGCTCCGCCAATCAAGCCGGCCAATATCGAAGCAATAAGATACAAGGTGCCAATGTCTTTGTGGTTAGTTGACAATAACCAACGACGCCATCCCTTTGGATGATGATCGTCATGAGAGGAATGATAAACTGTAGTGCTTGACATAAACGTACCTAAATCCTTGCTAGATTACTGAGTAATTGTACCCGATGAAGGGAGCTGTGCTATTGCCTTACTTGATGCTGGAGCCGCAGCAAATTTCTTTTTGGATTGTTCAATCCATTTAGCAAACTCTTCCTTACTAACCGCATTCACCACGATTGGCATGAAGCCATGTTTAATCCCACATAATTCAGAGCATTGCCCATAATAAGTTCCTGGTTTGGTTATTTTAAACCATGTCTCATTCAGCTTACCTGGAATCGCATCCATTTTAATAGCAAAGGCAGGGATGGCCCAGCAATGGATTACATCTGCTGCCGTCGTTTGCAGACGAATGTTTGTGTCTACCGGTAGCACGACAGGATTATCAACGGTTAAGAGACGTGGCTGACCAGGTTTGAGATCTTTTTCATCAACGATATTGCTATCAAAAGACAGGTTGCCATAATCAGGATATTTATAGCTCCAGTACCACTGATAACCAATAACTTTTAATGTCATTTCTGCTTTTGGCAAACGCTCAGCAAAAAACAAAATTCTAAAAGAGGGAATAGCAATCGCAATAAGAATAAAAATGGGGACAACCGTCCAAATAACCTCAATGAGGGTATTATGAGTTGTTTTACTCGGTACAGGATTTTTCTTTTCGCGGAAGCGATAACAGGTAACGGCCAACAGCACCATCACAAACACACTGATTGCCGTAATAATCACCAGCAAATAATTGTGAAAGCCATTCAGCTGAGCCATCAACGGTGATGCTGCATCTTGGAATCCTATCTGCCAGTTCTGTGCAGCGGCAAAAGCATCGACGCTCACAAGCGCAAACGAAACAAACAGCATTGTCACTGCCATCAGCATGAAAAAGACATTCTTACCCTTTACCATGGTATCATCCTTCTATAAACAAGGTACAACTAATGCGGCTTTAAAAGCCCTGCATTCATGCAAGAATACACCACGCAGACCGAATATCAAGTATTCATGCCTGGGGTGGTCCCATTTTATCTATATAACCACTCAGGCAAAATGTAAAGCCGTGATGTTAAAAATTCATCGCAAAGTCACGAAAATTGAAAGGTTTTTCTAAAAGCCAGTGACAATCCATTTTAACCATGCTACATTTTTTTTAGGTCTATATATTAATTTAAGGTATTGCTATGGAAACCGATTTTCTTTTATCTGACGCAGCCGTTACACCCGAAGCGTCATCCCAGCCCAATCAAGTGGATGCATTCGCTGTTTCCGTTAAACGAGATGTTTTCCTCAAAGCCCTGTCTCACATTCAATCCGTCATTGAGCGCCGCAATACCATTGCGATTCTTTCAAATGTTAAGATTGAAGCAATCGGCAGCTCTGTGCAGCTGACGGCAACCGATATGGACCTCACCGTTGTTGAATCGGTTCCAGCGACCGTCAGCAAAGAAGGCGCCATTACCATTCAGGCCCACACCCTTTATGATATCGTCCGCAAGTCTGAAGATGAAAGCATTTCAATCGCATCCTCCGCGAAACAGGGACAAGTCAATGTTTTATCAGGTTCATCTGAATTTACACTCCTAACCCTGCCAGCCAGAGAGTTCCCTAATATTGACACGGCAGGCACTTCACATCATTTTTCATTGCCATCCAGCGAATTCCTTCAGTTACTTGAAAAGACGTCCTTTGCTGCCTCTACAGAGGAAACACGTTATTATCTGAATGGTGTCTATCTCCATGCTGTTCAAGGTGATTCGCCAACATTGCGCACGGTAGCCACCGATGGACACCGCCTCGCTTTAGCTCAAGTAAGCCTTCCGGTAGGGGCCGAACAAATTCCTGGTGTTATTTTGCCACGTAAAACAGTCAATGAATTACGCAAAATTATTCAAGACAGCGAAAAAGAAGTAAAAATTTCTATTTCCCAGTCTAAGATTGTGATTCACGTGGGAGAGCTGGTTATTATCTCAAAATTAATTGATGGCACGTATCCAGATTATAATCGCGTTATACCCAAGCAAAATGATAAAATCCTGGAAGTCAGCACCCAGCAATTTATTCAAACGGTTGACCGGGTTTCAACCGTTTCGTCTGAAAAAACCCGCGGGATTAAAGCGAATCTCCAACAAGGGAAAATGCTTTTGTCTGCCGCTCGTGAAGATAATCATGCCGGCCACGAAGAAATATCCGTCAGCTATGCTGCGACCCCATTAGAAATTGGTTTTAATGGTCGATATTTACTAGACGCCCTTGCGCATGTTGAAGGTGATACGGTTCAGTTCACCATAGCAGATGCGGGAAATCCAATCTTAATCCGCGATACATCCAATGTTGGAGTTTTGTTCGTGATTATGCCAATGAGAGTTTGATTGGCAGGCGCATAAATCGATTTAGATAAAAAAACTCCCCTCCTTGCGGATGGGAGTTTTTTTACAGGGAACTCGCTTATTATTGATTGTTATGACGGTCCTCGTGACGGTCTCTGCGATCCTGGCGTCTTTCGACCCGATCATGACGGCGTTCTTTTCTATCACGATGACGTTCTCTTACATCATGACGAAAGTTTTTGCGATCCTGAGACAATTCTTTCCTGTCTGCAGCTAGCTCATCTGTATTGCCAGCAGCTTTATCAGATCTTAATTCTTGTCTATCCTGCTTGATTTCACGGCGATCATGACGGATTTCACGGTTATCCTGACGAATTTCACGATTATCCTGACGAATTTCGCGATTATCGTGCTGAACTTCCTTACTTTGAGCCATAGCAGGAGCGCCTAAAGCAGCAGTAGCTAGTAATGTAAACAGAATATTTTTCATAGTTTCAATCCCGACTTAAAGTGTTAATTGATAAATCCACATCCATTCTTTGGGCATACCAACCCGAGTAACAGACACAGCTCTCACATTGACTTATAAATTAAATGTCTAGCCAATGGCTTTAACATCATTCCAAAGGCGTCAATCTGACTGGAGTAATACGCACCAGTTCAGACATTCCTTCGCTTCAAGCGTAAAATTATTTTCAAATAAAAACAATAGGTTGTTTTATCTGGCTTTTATGCACCATAAACCTGCAGACACCTTATGTCCTCGAGGCTGTACTGCGTACACATACCCCCACACAAACTTACCCTTCCCGAAAGAAGGGTGCGCTTACGATATCTTTAGTTATGATTTTCGTTTCTTTTGTGAGGATCCTCATGATGTTCATCGCGATGCCCATGACGACGGTCGTGACGAACATGTTTTCTGTGTTTCTTATGCTTCGCATGACGGACTTTCTTATCATGATGACGCTCTTTTGCATCGTGACGAAGCTCTTTGCGGTCTTGCTCAATTTCTTTTCTGTTTTCTGCAACGCCAGCTCTATTACCAGTTGCTTGGTCGACGCGCAGTTGATGCTCATCTATACGAAGCTCGTGTCTATCTTGATTGATCTCACGGCTATTTTTGTGGATCTGATGGTTTTGCGCCATAGCCACATTACTCAAGGCAGCCGCAACGATAACAGTAAAAAGCATTAGCCGTTTCATAGAATTAATCCCACATTAAAATACCGCCCGCATTCATCTCTCCTTAGCTAACACCAACCAGAAACAAACACCCCCTCAAATCACCTTTAATGAATAAGGTCATCTCATTAACAATATCCTAATTATGAGGCATGTCTAACTATTCAGCGAATGCCTGATCAGCGCCTTAAGCAACTTCCTGCCTGTTTTGCCTTTTACGCGATTGATAAAGGTTAGAGAAGTCGATAGGATCGACCATCAATGGAGGAAATCCACCATCACGGGTAGTATCAGAAATAATACGCCTTACGAATGGAAAAAGTAACGTTGGGCAATACACTAATAAGATAGCCTCACGTTCTTCATCAGGGATTTGCTCCAATGTGAACACGCCTGCATAGGTAAGATCAACCAAAAAAGCTGTCTTTTCTTGAAATTTGGCAGACACAAGGGCTTGCAACGCAACTTCAAACGTCTCTCCCTGCAACCGTTGTGCATTTATATTAACCGTTACTTCAATGCGTGGCTGCTCATTAGAAGGACGCAGGCTTATCGGTGAATTTGGATTTTCAAACGAAAGATCCTTTACATATTGGATATTACTGATCACACGTCTTTCTGTCGCATTTTCAGAAGCAGGGTCGCCTGCAATTGCCTCGCTAGAAAATAATCCACCCTGAGCAGCGTCTGATTGCTGATTTACGGTATCAGTAGTTTTTTTGCCTTTTTTGCCCTTTGACATGACGAAAACCTCTATTTATCAACTGTTAATGGTCTTTCAATATAACGTACCTAACATTTAAAGTCAGCTAGAAAATGATGATGGCTATTGAAACCAAGGCCGAATATGATAACGTGTCCACTATCGCGCCCTAAAAACATGGAGCTAAAGATGTCTTCTCAATTAATGGAATTGCTTTTTTTTGCTGCTCTTGCAGCCTTTGTTGCTTATCGCCTTTATAAAGTGCTTGGCCAGGAAGATCCCGAACAAGAGCTTCGTAAGCGCACACAACATCCTGTTAATCCCAATCTAAAACCCACCCAGGCACGCGTGTTTGACCTTGAACCCACCCAGGAATTTATACCCGTCAACATCCCTAAATCCATCGCATCAGTCCTGGTAGACATCAACCAGAAAGACCCCAGCTTTACACTTGAATATTTTATTCAGGGTGCCAAGGGGGCATTCGAAATGATCATCAGCGCGTTTTGTAAAAGCGATGTTGAAACCTTGAGATCGCTCATCCATCCCAAAGTCTTAGCCCCATTCTTAGAAGATATTGAACGACGCAAAGCCGAAGCAAAAACCCTGGAAACAACATTAGTTGCCTTTGTCTCTGTTGACATAAATGATGCCACATTGGAAAATAACAAAGCCCAAGTAACAGTAAAGTATGTGACTCGTCAGATTTGTTTGATTAAAAACGAGAAAGGTGCGATTATATCCGGCAGTCCGTCCGACATTAGCAGACTTGAAGATGTCTGGACGTTTGAAAGGACATTAAATTCCCGCGATCCTAATTGGATTTTAGTTGCAACCAATGCTTAAATTATGAAAACGGCCATGAAATCACTTAAATATACCCTTGTGAACTGCGTGGTAATAATGCTTGTTTGTTCTTGCTCGCCAGAACAGATGAGTTTTCAATTGAATGAATTTAACCAACGGGCCAGCGAACTTGGCACGAATATAAAGCTAAAAACATCATCCTTCTTCGATGGCTTTAAAAAGAAACACACGTTTACCCATCAAACCATGCCCAAGCCGACCACCTTTGAAGCACTAGCCGACTGGAAAGCCGACCTGCACTCAGGTGGCTTGCGAGCTTTTCTCCTCTCGTGCAAGAAAATAGAACAACTATCTCCCGATGCCCCCATTGAACCTAAAAATATCGGCGGAAAAGCAAGCGATTGGCAACCCCTTTGCCAGAAGGCGCGACAACTTGATGATGGCGATGATATAACTGCGGAAGCTTTTTTTGAACATAATTTCACTCCTTATAAAGTTGAAGAAGAAGCGTTCTTCACCGGTTATTATGAAATTTTTATTTATGGCAGCAAGAAACGTCACGGGCCTTATCAATATCCCATTTATGGCACTCCTAAGGATTTAGTTACGGTTAATCAGCCCTCAGAAAATAGCTCTGGTACCGTTCCATTAACCGGCAGGATAGTCGATAATGTATTGCAACCTTACTACACCCGAAAACAAATATCAGAAGGCATCCTTGCCAATAAAAAACTTGAAATAGCCTGGGTTGATGACCAAGTCCGCCTTTTCTTTATGCATGTTCAAGGCGTTGGAACCTTGCTTTTGGACGATGGCGATACCATGCGCGTTGGCTTCGCTGCCAAGAATGGCCATCCCTATACAGCCATTGGCAAAGTACTAAAGGATAAAGGCGAATTAAATGCAGATAGCGTTACCGCACCATCTATTATGAAGTGGCTTTATGACCATCCCGACCAGGCTCAGGATATCATGAATAATAATGCGTCTTATATCTTTTTCCGTAAAACGTTAAGTTCTGGACCTTTGGGTGCCCAAGGTGTACCCATCACAGGCGAAAGATCGATTGCGATTGATCACGATTACATCCCTTTTGGAATGCCAGTGTGGGTTGAAACGGCTATTCCCTACCCTGGGGGGCCTAAACCGTATCATCGTCTTGTCCTTGCACAAGATAGTGGCAGCGCCATTAAGGGCCCGGCTCGCGTTGACATCTTTTTTGGCGCAGGCCAAGATGCCGAGTGGAAAGCTGGAAATTTGAAAGGAAAAGGTAACATATATCTACTAATTCCTAAAACAATTAATGTTAATTAGGACCAAAGGATATGCCTAAAATTATAATTCGGCTCGTTATTATCTTCACCATTCTTGGTGGAGCTGCTTATTATGGTTTTGTTTATCGAGGAAACAAACCGCAAGGTCAAGGCGCCCCTCAAATGGGCGCCATGGCTGTCAGCATCGCTGAAGTCATAGAAGAACCTCACACCGAGTGGCGACTCTTTTCTGGGCGGTTGGAGGCCTTTCAAGAAGCGGCCATCCGTTCACGTGTATCTGGCACCATCGATAGCATTCACTTCCAAGAAGGCGCACAGGTTAAAAAAGGTGACAAGTTAATTACCATTGATCCACGGCCTTTTCAAGCTGCAGTGGAACAATCACAGGGGCAGGCTCAAGCCGCTGAAGCCAATTATGAGAATGCCAACACTAATTACGAGCGCGCTCTCAAGCTCATTGAAACCCATGCCATTTCGCAGCGAGAAATGGATGAAGCTACGTCTCAAATGAAACAGACAAAAGGCGCCTTCAATACTGCCAAGGCCAACGTAACTCAAGCCAATTTAAATCTAGCCTATGCTAATATCACAGCACCCATATCAGGCAAAGTCGGCCGCATCGAGGTTAAAGTGGGCAATGTTGTTGATGCTGGGGCAAATTCACCGGTTTTAACATCAATCGTTTCCACTAGCCCCATCTATGCCAGCTTCGATATGGATGAACAAACGTATCTGGGGTTTACAAAAGATAGTTCCCCTGCAAAACTCAAAGATATACCCGTTGAGCTCTCCCTTACTGAAAAAAATGAATTCCCTTATCAAGGCCATATCGACTCATTTGATAACCAGCTTAACATTACCACCGGCACGATGCGTGTGAGAGCCATACTCGACAATGACGATGGCGCATTGGTTCCAGGTCTCTTTGCCCATGTTCGTATCGGTTCCCCTAAGCCGCAAAATGTTATCCTGATCAATGAACGCGGTATTAATACCGATCAAGATAAAAAATTCGTCTTTGTGGTCAATGGCAAAAGCATCGCAGAATTCAGACAAGTCGAACTTGGCGAATCAGTCAATGGACTCCGCGTTATCCGATCAGGCTTAAATAAGGGCGATAAGATTATCGTCAATGGGTTGTTTATGATCCGGCCAGGCATGCCTGTTGCACCGACCTTGGTTGACATGAAAACGCTTCAACCAGAACCTTCTAATGGTCAAAAACCTTCCTCGAGCCAACAAGAATTATGAATATTTCAAATTTCTTCATTGATAGACCTATCTTTGCTTCGGTGTTATCCCTGTTTGTTTTTATTGCTGGAGCTATTGCCGTTTGGCGCCTTCCCATTGCTGAATATCCACAGGTTGCACCACCTTCTGTTGTTGTCCGCGCTATGTACCCTGGGGCCAGCCCCAAAGTTATCTCTGAAACGGTTGCCGCCCCCCTTGAGGAACAAATTAACGGCGTGGAAAACATGCTTTATTTATCATCTCAGGCAACAACCGATGGCAACATGGCCATTACGATTACGTTTAAATTAGGAACAGACGCCGACAAAGCGCAGCAATTAGTACAGAATCGCGTTTCGCAAGCCTTGCCACGCCTCCCTGACGTCGTCCGAGCCCTCGGTGTAACTACCGTTAAAAGCTCCAGTGACTTAACCATGGTTGTCCACTTATATTCGCCTAATAATCGCTATGATCTTTTATATTTAAGAAACTATGCTCTGCTGAACATCAAAGATAAACTTTCCCAGGTACCAGGGGTTGGAGAGACCCTCATTTTCGGAGGCGGCGACTATGCCATGCGCCTGTGGCTCAATCCTCAAAAAATTGCAGAGCGCCATCTTACTGCCCAAGATATTGTGGCCGCCGTGAGACAGCAAAACACCCAAGTCGCCGGCGGGATTGTAGGTGGCTCACCTTATGGCCCCCATGTTCAATTTGAACTGCCCGTCAATGTTGCTGGCCGCCTTCAGTCGATAGAAGAATTTGAAAACATCATTGTTAAAGCGGACGGCCATGGAGCGGTGACGCGGTTGAAAGATGTTGCGCGTATTGAACTGGGATCGTCCGATTACGCCCTTCGATCATTGCTCAATAATAAGCCAGCCGTTGCACTAGGTATTTTCCAGACTTCCGATGCCAATGCCCTGGAAATCTCTACGCGCATTCACGAACTCATGAAGGGATTTAAGAAAAACTTCCCAGAAGGCGTGGATTACGACATCGTTTATGATCCAACCACCTTCGTTCGTGAATCAATTAAAGCCGTTATTGAAACCCTGCTTGAAGCCGTTGCATTAGTGGTTCTTGTGGTCATTGTGTTTTTGCAAACCTGGCGCGCATCTATCATTCCGTTGCTGGCCGTTCCCATTTCCATTGTTGGTACGTTTACCTTTTTGCTATTATTTGGTTTTTCCATTAATGCGCTAACGCTCTTTGGCCTTGTGCTTGCCATTGGAATTGTGGTTGATGATGCAATCGTGGTCGTCGAAAACGTAGAACGAAATATAGAAAAAGGTCTTTCCTCACGCGATGCCACCATCGTTGCCATGCGCGAAGTCAGCGGGCCAATTATTGCTATTGCCTTAACGTTATGTGCCGTCTTTGTGCCCATTGCATTTATCAGTGGCCTTACCGGACAATTCTATCGTCAGTTTGCGTTAACCATTGCCATCTCCACGGTGATTTCTGCGTTTAACTCTCTGACATTAAGCCCGGCACTGGCCGCATTATTGCTGCGATCCCACGATGCTCCCAAGGATTGGTTTGCTCGTTTCTTAGATCGTGCTTTGGGATGGTTTTTCCGACCATTTAACCATTTTTTCCATCGCTCTTCTGAGCGCTATAGCGGGGTTGTTTCTAAAATTATCCACCACCGTGTGCTCGCTATGTTCATCTATTTAATGGTGATCTGCTCAACCTGGTTTGCCTTCCAACATGTCCCCACCGGTTATGTCCCCGCACAGGACAAGCAATATTTGATTGCCTTTGCTTTATTACCAGGAGGCTCTTCGCTTGACCGCTCCGAAGTTGTGATGCGCAAAATGTCAGAGATTGCCCGCAACCATCCTGGGGTGGAAAGTGCCGTAGCCTTTCCAGGCCTTTCGATTGCTGGCTTCAGCAACAGCCCCAATGCGGGTATTGTGTTTGTCACTTTAAAACCGTTTGATCAGCGTAAAACCCCTGAATTATCAGGGTTTGCCATAGCACAAGCGTTGAATGCCAAATATATGGGCATTCAAGATGCTTTCATTTCCATCTTTCCACCACCTCCCGTACCAGGCCTTGGCACCATTGGTGGCTTTAAACTGGAAATCCAGGATCGTTCCGATGCAGGGTATGATGCACTTTATGGCGTCACACAGGCCATTATGGGTAAAGCATACCAAACACCTGGCCTTGCTAATGTTTTCTCTAGCTTTCAAATCAACACCCCACAACTACAGGCCAATGTTGATCGTGTCCGCACCCTACAAATGGGTATCCCGCTACAGGATGTGTTTGATGCGTTGCAGATTTTTTTAGGATCATATTATATTAATGACTTCAACTTGTTTGGACGAACATTTCGCGTGATTGCCCAGGCAGATGCTCCTTACCGCGCACACAAGGAAGACATTGCCAATATCAAAGTACGGAACCCTCAAGGGGAAATGGTGCCGCTTGGTTCGCTAATCAACGTTACTGAAACCTATGGGCCCGATCGCGCTACACGTTATAATGGTTTCCGTTCTGCCGATATGAATGGCGGACCCGCACCTGGAGTATCTTCGGGTCAGGCACAAGAAATGATGGAAAAAATACTGCACGACATATTGCCCAAAGGAATGAGTTTTGAATGGACCGATCTTACCTATCAGCAAATCCTTGCTGGCAATAGCGCCATTTACATTTTTCCTCTCTGCGTGTTTTTTGTGTTCCTGGTGTTGGCTGCCCAATATGAAAGCCTGGCATTACCACTTGCGGTCATTCTTATCGTACCCATGTGTTTGCTTTGTGCGATTACCGGTGTCTGGCTAGCTGGCAAAGATAATAATATCTTCACCCAGATTGGGTTCATTGTTTTGGTAGGGCTTGCCTGCAAAAATGCCATTTTAATCGTCGAATTTGCCCGCGAGCTTGAGCGTCAGGGTATGAGAACCTATGATGCTGCGGTTTTAGCAAGTAAGCAGAGGCTACGTCCTATTTTAATGACATCCTTTGCGTTCATTATGGGCGTTATACCGTTAGTGGTTTCAACCGGAGCAGGTTCGGAAATGCGTAATAATATGGGAGTCTCGGTTTTTTCGGGAATGCTCGGCGTTACGTTCTTTGGCTTATTATTAACACCGATGTTTTACGTCCTGTTGCGCTTTATTGCTATGAATCTCCGTGGAGAAAAACATGAAAAATAGCATGGTATCTTTTGGCACGTCGCTGCTTTCTGGTCTAGTTACCTTAGGTGTTACACTGGCAACAACCAGCCTGCTACTTACAGGCTGTGATCTTGCGCCTAAATTTAAATTACCCAGCTTTAAAGTAGGGAATGCCTATAAAGAATCCTCTCCCATAGACCATTCTTCTAAAATCGACAAACCCGAAGATGGTAATTGGACGAAAGCAACGGCACCTGAGCAATTAGCAATCCCTGCTGATTGGTGGACTCTATTTGACGACATCCATTTAATGTGCCTGATTGAAGAAGCCAATGACAAAAACCCCACAATTAAAGCAGCTAAAGAGCATGTGGAACAAGCGCGTAGCCAGGTTAGAATTGCCAGTAGTGCTTTTTTCCCAGCCATTGATGCTGGCGCCAGTCCCTCGCGCCGCCTTTCTTCCGCTGCATCACAAAAACAATTTAATCCCAACCCCGTTGTTAAGCCTTACACACTTTATAATGCCCAAGGCACCATCTCATATGATTTCGATATTTTTGGTCAGAATCGCAATAATAAAGCATTTGAATCATTTAAGCTTGCATCCTCGCAAGCCACATTAGATGCCATACGCTTGACCTTACAAGCCGATATTGCCCACTATTATTATACGTTGCGTGCATTAACCGCTGAACAGGCCATTTTGAAACAATCACTCACCGGGAAAGAACAGGCGCTAGAACTTATCCAGCAAAAGCGAGATCTAGGTGCCGTTGGCGATTTGGATGTTTCCCGCTACGAATCTGATCTAGCTCTAACCAAGGCAGATGCGTTTGCCATTCAACAACAAATAGAACAAACGGAACATGCGCTTGCGGTGCTCACCGGCAAATTACCGAATGAGTTATCACTCATGGTTGAGCCCCTGGTTGATGCCCCGCCCGTTGTTCCAGCCGGCTTGCCTTCCGAATTATTACAGCGGCGCCCTGATATTCTTGCTGCTCAAAAAGATATGGCCGCCGCCAACCAACATATTGGCGCGGTTAGGGCCTCATTCTTTCCTCATATTTCACTTTCGGCACTCGGAGGATTTGAATCCAGCGAATTAGGCGATCTTTTTAAATGGTCCAGTCGCACCTGGCTTTTGGGCCCCTTAGTGGGCACCACACTCAGCATTCCTATTTTTAAGGGCGGCGAAGGACTTGCTTCCCTGGCAATGAGTAAATCATCGTTTAGAGAATCCGTGGAGATTTATCGTCAAAAAGTACTCACCGCTTTCCAGGAAGTAGAAGACCAACTCAGCGCCAACCGCTCTCTTACCCTACAGCAAGAACAATTGGCAGACGCGTTAAAAGCTTCGTTAACGGCCGATTCCATTGCCAAACAACGTTATGATAGTGGTGGAATAAGTTATATTGAACGCTTGGATGCAGAGCAGGTTATGCTAAATACTAAGCGTCGCTCTATCCAAACGCTTGGCCAGCATTATATCAATACAATTCAGTTGATCCGGGCACTCGGCGGCGGTTGGAAACCATCCCAAGACGAGAAGAAGGCGGAATAAGCAGAATAATACGTTATCTAAAATAGCATTTAAAACTATTATGATGGCCAACTGACACTCTTATTGACACAAAATGGGTGCTTGTGTCAGTTGAAACTCTGATAAATCAAGGGTTAGAAGATAGCCAATTGACACTTTTAATTGACATACAATCAATGCTTGTGTCAGTTAGAAAGCCTAGTTACACGGCATACCATTTTGCATTACGACCTGCTCCCTTGCACTCAGCTTTCCCAGACTTCTTAAGTACAGCAAGGTAATAACGGATAGTTCTGTCTTCTGCATGTGGCAGCACTTGCCTGAAATCATCAAAAGGACACCCATGCTTTTTATTGCGGCGCAAATGCTCTTCAATCAGAGTTAAATGATGATTCTTGGATAGCCCTTTTCGGCGGGTATATTCGCCTTTCCTATCCATAAAATCATGAAATCGTTGCGATAGAATGAACTTATATTGGTTGCTGCTGCGTTCTAATATTCCCAGATCCACCAATTCCTTCGCATATTTTCTTTCTGCTTCAAATAGCTTCTTATCCTCAAATACCTTGTCAATAACAATAAGGTGGTGAGCAGTAAATGAGGCTAGAGTCTTGCTGCCAACCTGCTCTAAAAAGTTTAGGAATTCTGGATTTTTAATCTGTCCATAAATAGCTAGCAAGACGTTATGCTTATCTGTTCCAGTATATTCAGGCAGAGGTTTAGACTGTATAACCGCCGTGCTGAACATTAAATCGACACCTTGGCCTGAGCGCTCTACAAGCCCACATTTCTCAAAAGCCTCAGCAATACGCCTGTTTCGTGGATTTTGTTTATCAAGAATATTGGCTTCTGTAATGCCTTCTGGAAATCCTCCAGGGTTCTCAACCAACAATCTCTTTGGATATTGTCTAACAGAAATGGAACTGGATAGTGCCACATTCAAGTTTGAAGTGCAAACCTCTGACATTTTTTAGGAATGCCTCATTAGGAGTTATCCAATTGAGTTTTTTGCGTGGTGTTAGGTTATAGTTATCAATGGTTTCATTGAAATCCTCCTTGTTGTATGTGTGAATGTTCGTTTTTCTGGGTAAGTCTCTTCGCAGTCTTCCATTGGTATTCTCGACGCCGCCCTTTTGCCATGATGCATATGGGTCGCAGAAGAAGGTTTTGATGTCCAGTGCTTTACCCCATAACTGGTGACGGGTAAATTCACCACCATTATCCAAAGTCAACGACTTGCGTGCTTTTGAGGTATTTTGGTTGCAGGTTAAGGATTGCGTTTGCAACGTCATCGGCCTTTTACTGGGCAATTGCTTGCTGAGGGGTAAACATGGTCTGTCTTTCCCTGAGAACCAGAATAGGTTGAGACCCTTACAGAAGCTCATCAAATCCCCTTCCCAGTGACCAAATGTTGTCCGCTTATCAATGTGCTTGGGCCGTTGATGGATAGAGACTCTGTTTGGTATACGTGAAGCACCAGCGCCTTTAGATTTTCTTAGTCCCCGCTTTGCTTTATGCCGTGGAAGGAACTTCCAGATTTTCTCTTTTCGTCTGGAACCTGATAAATCCAGTGGTAGATCGTTTCGTGACAAATGGATTTTAGCTCGGTTTGACCATGCTTAAGATGACCGGCGATTTGCTCAGGTGTCCAGAAAATGGTTCTGCATGTGTTCCATAACACATTCCTGGAGCTTGATATCCTTGTCGAGTCGCGCTTGACGGCAACGGCGGCCAGCTGCCAGGCGATGTGCCGTATCCGGCCAATATTGACCTGGCGGTGCTTCATTGCGCTTTAGCTCCCGATAAACGGTACACACTGGACGGCCGATCGCTGAAGCAATCTGGCCTGCTAGCAGGCCAGATTGCTTCAGCTGAGATATCTTTGCTCTTTCATCATAACTTAAATGGTTATATCTTTTCATACGCAACATCTTTTTGATTATCTGTTTTGACAACAAACATCATAAGGTGTTGCACTTCATTTTAGAACAGGCCGGGTTCCGTCTTCGATGATGTGTCCTTTATCAAATACTAAAATGCGATCCATCGCCGATAATGTTGATAACCGGTGGGCAATCACAATGGTGGTGCGGCTTGCCATCACCCCTTGTAAACTATCTTGGATGAGTCTTTCAGTGACTGAGTCCAATGCTGAGGTGGCTTCATCCAAAATGAAAATCGGTGCATTTTTCAATATAGCGCGGGCTATGGCGATGCGCTGCCGTTGGCCGCCGGATAATTTCACACCGCGTTCGCCAACTTCTGCATCATAGCCTTGCGGCAGCAAATTAATGAACTCATGGCAATGGGCTCGTTTAGAGACTTCAATCACCTCTTCATTGCTAGCGTTAACATTGCCGTAGCGTATGTTGTCCATCAGTGAACGGTGAAACAGCGAGGTGTCTTGGGGAATCATGGCTATTGCCTGGTGCAATGAATCTTGAGTTACCTGCGAAATATCCTGGTTGTCAATGAGGATACGGCCGCTGTCAACGTCAAAAAATCGCAGGATTAAATTCACAAAACTGGTCTTGCCCGAACCTGAAAATCCCACCAATCCTACTTTGGTTCCGGGTGCGATAGTGACGTTTTTATTCTCAAATAAATTATTGTTCCTTTGATAACGGAACGAAACATGGTCAAACGTAATGGTGCCTGATGTTATCTTCAAATCAGGAGCGTTGGGCTGATCCGTAATGTCATGGGCTTTTTGAATGGGAACAAGTGCTTGCTGGCATTTGCCGATCTCTTTGAAAAAATTAGGTAGCTCAATTCCTGAAAGCCAGGCCATTACGCATATCCCCCAACTGGAATAAAAGATGTAGCCCAGCTCCGCAGCAGTGATGTGCTCTTGCTGCCATTGCGAAATCATGAGCGCCATCATGCCCACTCCCACCACTAAAAAAACCAAAGGTCCTAGAATCATCCTTATTTTAAAAATAAGATGCAGAACCTGCTGGTGCTTTTCGCGCTCTTCTTTTTGTGCAGCATTAAGATATTGCCACTCCCAGTCAAACCTGGCAAAGAGTTTGGTGGCAGTGATGTTGGCAAAACTATCGACGATGATGCCGCTGATTTTGTTTTTGCTGGCGGAATGCTCCATCGATGTGCGATTACAGCGTTTGGCGTAAAGGAAACAAATCCCCAAATGGGTACAGAACCAGCCACATATCACGACTCCAAATAATGGATGCATCCGCGTAAACAAGGTCGTGGCGATAACTGCAGCAACTGCCGCTGGAATAAACAGGGTTAGCAATAATTGCATAATGCGCGTGCAGGCTTCGGTGATGTCGTCAATCTTGCTGGATAAATCACCCGATAAATGATCGGCAAAAAATCCGTGCGAATGTTGGCGGATATACTGTACCATCGCCATACGAATGGATGCTTCAAAACGCGGATAGGTGCGCGATGCTAAAAAGTCAGAACATCGATACATCACCTCAATAACAAACCAGAAGCCAAGCACGGTAAGAACCGGCGCAGCAAATGCGCTCCAGGCAAGGGAGCTGTCTCCACTATAGGCAATCACGGCTCCCACAAAATGCTGGAATAAATACGGCATCAAGGTCCAATCGGCAGCTCAGGCCAGATGCGCAATCAACAGCATGATAAACCACATGCGTTGCTGGCAAATGAAATACCAGAGGAAGGGGAGCAGGTGTTTGGGAAGGGATGGGGATGGGTTCATAATGGGAGTATCGTTGATAGCTGTTGCATTATCTTAACATGGAAAGGGTTAAAGAAGGAGTTTTTTAATTTTCCCCAAGAAAACAGCCTGTTGTGTCCGCTTTTGATAGCATATTAATATATTTTTATTATCTAAGTGTTGTTAATAGCAATTGAATATGTATGGTTGTATTGATCTTTTTTTGGTTGTTTTCATAAAACATTAACAATATTTGTTTATTATTTATGTATATAGATAATAAAGTACTGTATATGAAAAATGACACACACGAATATCGCATAATAATAGGCCCTGACATACCTAAATTAGCAGCAGATTATATTAAATCTGGTCTCATGCAAGCGGGAATTCGCTCGAATCTTCAGGTTTATGGTGAACCTAATTATACTTTCTTTCAAGACGGGAATTTAAAACAAAATCCAATTTCTGTTCATTATATGTTTTTTGCACATGGAGGTGTTTCCCAAGATCAGATGCACAAAATAAACGTCAGAGGAATAGAAGAAAACACCGAAAATGTCGTAGCAATGATGGGGCATTTTGGCATTCAAGGTGGGCATGTTTTTTCTTGTTTTTGTGGTGCTGCTAAAAATGCTGTTTTGAAGCTCGGAGATAATATTCCTGTTATCTTCCACAGTGGAGCAAAATACGAGACATTGAATTCCATGAATGCGGAAGAAATAGTAGCGTTGACTCAATTCAGGAAAAAAATACGGGATCAAAAGGGAACATATCCTTCGCTCTTTGATGAATTCGAACATAGCTTGATGACGTCACCTGAAACAGTGATTTTTTCAATATCAGTTAATAATACAGTCAAAACATTCAAAGCTTCGGCCCCGAAAGATGGCACTAGTGCAGATGAGTTAGAAGAGTATCTCAATGCTCAACTAGACGACTTTAGACAATTTCGCCAAAATGAATTGGGACATGATAAAGAGATGTTCCTGGATTTATCCCCTAGCGGTCTTGATATCGCAAACGAAAATTCTAGGAATAGGTATCTTGAAAGGGCATTTCTGATTGAAGCAGACCGGAACTCCAAATATGCAGTTGAGCGCATAGAATCCTATTTAGAAAATCATGTAAACCCTAATGCAACTTTAATGGATGGATTTAACGCGCTTAATTCTGCCTACACAAAGGGGAGAACAGAAATAGTAGAACAATTATTGAAGCGCCCTGACATAAACGTTAATGCAGCCGATATATATAATCGCACACCACTTAATATAGCCTGTGACAGGGGGGATAAAGAAATAATAGAGCAATTATTAGCTAATGAGAGCATCAATGTTAATGCAGCGGATATATATAATCGTACGCCACTTTATATGGCCTGCCAAAGTGGAAATAAAGAAGTGGTGGAAAGGTTGTTGAAACGCGATGACATCAATGTTAATGCGCCAAATGCTCAAGGTTTTACCCCGCTTCATATAGCCTGCCACAGCGGAAATAAAGAATTAGCAGAACTATTATTGGAACACAAAGACATCGATGTTAATACGCCAAATGCTCAAGGTTTTACCCCACTTCATATAGCCTGCCAAAGTGGAAATAAAGAATTAGTAGAGCTGTTATTGAAACACAAAGACATCAATGTTAATACGCAAAATGCTCAAGGTTTTACCCCACTTCATATAGCCTGCCAAAGTGGAAATAAAGAATTAGTAGAGCTGTTATTGAAACACAAAGACATCAATGTTAATGCGCAAAATGCTATAGGTTTTACACCGCTTCATATGGCCTGCCAAATCGGAAATAAAGAAATAGCATCTCAATTAATTGCGCACCCAGACATTAATATTAATGCGACGGATTCTCGAGGCTTTACCCCACTTCATATAGCCTGCCAAAGTGGAAATAAAGAATTAGTAGAGCTGTTATTGAAACACAAAGACATCAATGTTAATGCGCCTAATCTTCAGGGGGAAACTCCACTTTATATAGCCTGCAGAAATGGGCACAAAGAAGTGGTAGAGTTTTTATTAAAACAAGAAAAGATAGATGTTAATGCGCCTCGTTCTTTTATTGATATGGCACCGTTATTCATGGCCTGTGAAATGGGAAATAGAGAAATAGCCTCTTTACTGATAAATCATAAGGGCATAGATGTTAATGCACCTAATTCTAATAATAAAAGTCCACTTTATCAGGCTTGCGAATATGTGAATAAGGAAGTGGTGGAACAGTTGTTGATGCATAAAGATATAAACATCAATGCACATGCTAAAGACGGAAGGACAGCATACGAAGTGGCGCAGTTTTATAGCACAGATATAGCAAATATTATCGATGTGGCGCGCAAGCAACAGAAGCTCGTCCTAGGAAAGCATACGCAGAGTGTAGTATTGCCTACTTCAAATATTAAATCCGGGAAGGGCGTTTGATTTGATTCTTCACTTCAGTGATTTTTTCACGGGTGCATGCTGTAACACCGTTTGTTGAAGATTGCCAGAGACTGTTCATTAAAGTGAGCCATAAGCGCCGCATATACACGTTCTTAGGTTCAACCATTCTTACGCAAAACTCATCCACCCACACCCCATCCAAGTTTACTCCACTTGTTTTGGTGCATTTCTTTCTCATTTTTAAACCTCTTCTCCAAATCAACCCCTTCTGCAAATTCCGAAACATCTTTGAATTTTAACCAACCCGATGGTAGAACTTTGGTTTCCTGCATCGTAACGTAAAGATCATCCAAACTCTGCCAGGTACGCGGAACACGTAATTGTGCAAATACATCTTTTTGACGAACGCCCCTATGTTTCTCACAAGCTCCCTGAATTGGAAACACAATATCTCCGATATTAAGCCTATCGACAAAGGTTGCCACCGCCTTGATAACCTGATCCGAAACCGCCGGATCATCATTGCGGCCCTTGAGCTGATTCACCGCAAATGTTCGTTTGATTTGATCAATCTGCACCGTGTATCGCTCACCGTGTTGATCGGTTATAGAATAAATATGCGCACTACCATAAACACATTCCGTATGATGAAAAAGGTAACTTAAGCAATGGTTCATCTCAACTCCCTCGCGTAGGAGAGCATGATACGTGGTCAGCGGCGTAAAGCGGATTGAATTTATGTAATGCGTATCGGTTAATGGGTACCAGTCACAATTCTCTCTTTTTGTCGTAGAGTCCTGTGATCGATAAGGTTCCAAGGTATCACTTAATTCACCCACATGCCTTTGCCACCGCGAGGCATACGTATAGATCTGTCTCGGATTAAGCGTTTCGCATAACATCCTCGTTACCATATGAGTGATGAGGGTTGAATATTCAGGCTTCAAAGCGTTCCTACTAGCATCTTCATACGATTGGTCTTTGAGCCTCATATACATGAGCGGTTCTAAAAACCAAAAATTAAGATCATGTATATAACCAGCCAAACGCGCCTTTGCGGATTGATAGCTTCCACTATCTTTGCCTGGAAGCATGGCCGATTTCCATTTGCCCATACTGTTCTTTAGACTCCCTTCGGCAGGCCCATTCATGCAATTGGCAATTAACAGCATGCGCCTAAAATCTTCAGGATGTTGTTTGAATAGAGGGATTTCGCTCTTCAATAAACAGACAGACGATAATTCTAATGTGGTTAATGTTTTAACCAACCGCTCTATCTCTTCCGAATTATCCCCATCAAATCCTTCTATAGAACGGATCACTATTTCAGATGTATTTAATAGCTCTTGGACCGCTTGATCAACAGGCACCCCATTCATTATAGACTCCTGAAGCTGGTCCATAGCAAAAGGATTACGCTCCTGCCAATCCGAGTATTTTAAAAAAGGAAATCTGGCAAACACATTCGCCAATGGGTCATCCGCATGCGTTAATGGTGGCGATGATGAGGGACCGATCGAATGATTGCGATGAATAGATTTATGAAAATTAAACGCGTATGGATTACAAATCCGATTGACCCACGATCGGTACGTATAAAGCTTCATGCTGTTAATATCTTTTAAAAAATTATTATATGATAAAAAATTTATATCACAGCATCATAAATATTTTCAAATATAAAAAGATAGACAATCGAACGTTATTAGATATATTAACCCAACAAGGTCACCCCTAACTCTCGTAACCGTTTTAGCTGTTCTTTTTAGGAGAGAGGGTGTGTGTGAGTGAGTGAGTCGCTGTTTGGAAACTCTATTTATTTCCAGGCAGGATCGCCCATATTAATTTGCTTTTTGGTTGTTAAAGCGCCTGTAGCAGCACCAAGTGCACCCCCAACAACCGCGCCTGTACCGACGTTTCCACCCATCAATGCACTGCCTACGGCACCTGCCCCCGCACCAATACCAGCACCACTAAGAGCCCGGTCCGTTTGGCTAGTTCCACACGCCGAAACTGCCCCAGCCAGCATGACAACAGAAACTAAAATCAATTTTTTTTTCATACACATCTCCTCTTTTTTCATAAAGCATCTTTAAGCCTAATACTACAATAATACGCCCTATTATTTAAAAATGCATGAATACACCATCCAAGTTAAAAGGAAAAAATTAAACAATAGCCATTTATGATCTATGAATAAGAATACACACTTAAGATAACGTCTTTGTGATCTTGCCATCCTGAAATTCAATCTGAAGGAGGCCTGACTCCGGGAAATCCTGTTGTGATGCGATAATCTCATGTTGATCATTATAAATAATCGCAAATCCACGCTTAAGGGTTTGTTTATAATCAAGCACCTCAAGCATACGCTTGAGTGAACCCAATTGCGTTAGTTTTTCTAAAAATCCATAGATGATTCCCTTGGTTAAAGAGACCTCAAGGCGCTGTAATTCTTGGGTTTTAAGGGCTATCATTGGGCGCGTATCCACACGCATAATGGACTGCTTAACAAATTTCATCCGCTGCCGCGAGTGCATGATAATAGTGCGCATCGACATATCCAGATGCAGCAAGAGATTATCGATTGCTTTGGCGTAATAATCCATTTGCTGGTTAGGATGTAACAAGCGGGACTGCATCAGGTCAATCCGTCCCAGTTTCACCTGTACATATTGATCCATCGCAGCACGCAATCTATTTTGCAAGCTTTCCAGATGAAATGCAGCCTGCTCCATTTGAGCTTTAGGGTGCGATAACGAGCGGCACTCCTTTTCTAAATACAGCTCCCTATATTCAAGATATTGGGTTGTTCCCCAATAACAGCGTGATGCCAAATCCATCACTTCATTCATTAAATCGTGATGTGTAATAGGACTCACCATTTCTGCTGCAGCTGTTGGTGTTGGCGCTCTTATATCGGCAACGAAATCAAGGAGGGTTGTATCCGTTTCATGACCAACCGCCGAAATGACGGGGATATGCGACAGCGCAACAGCCCTCACCACCTCCACTTCATTAAATGGCATTAAGTCTTCAAACGATCCTCCACCACGGGCAATGATAAGCACATCGGGCTTGCCTTGCTCAACCGTCATGGCGTTAAATCCGGCCACGGCGTGGGCCACCTGGTCAGCAGCATTAAACCCTTGCACAGCAACGCCCCAGACGAGTACGCGGCATGGGTAGCGATCTCCCAGACGGTGTAATATATCTCTGATCACAGCTCCGGTTGGCGACGTAATAACCCCTATAATTTGCGGAAAAACCGGTAATTTGCGTTTATTTTCTGGAGCAAAGAGCCCCTCTGCTTCCAATTGCTTTTTGCGCTTTTCAAGCATCGCCATCAGCGCACCAAGCCCTGCGGGCTCCATCGACTCGATTCTTAGCTGGTAGTTGGAACGCTGAGGATAGGTCGTTAATTGTCCGGTGCAAATGACTTCAAGTCCATCTTCGGGAATCATACCTAATCGAGCAACAACCTGCTTAAAACACACGGCATTTAAAACGGCTTCGTTATCTTTGAGCGACAGGTAAAGATGTCCCGATGGCCCATGAAATTTAGACCCCGAAATTTCGCCTCGCACCCTTACATAACCAAAGGTGTCTTCGATCGAGCGCTTTACCGCCTGCGAAATTTCTGAAACGGAGAATTCTGGAACATTATGGGTTGGAATCATGGAAGTATCCTATCCGATCGCTTTTATGTTTTCAAAACGTTTATCTCAGCTTATGCTGTTGTTTCAAAAAATTATGTTGATAGACATCAAGAGGAAACATTTTATGAAAGTGCTAGTGATTGGTTCAGGCGGACGCGAACATGCCATGTGTTGGGCATTATCCCACTCGCCTTTATTATCAAAATTATATATAGCTCCTGGAAATGGTGGAATGCACGATCTGGGCGAATGCGTAGAAATTGCCGTCCACGACCATCAGACCGTCATTGCCTTCTGCCGTTTGATGTCTATTGATCTCATTGTTATTGGGCCCGAAGCCCCACTGGTTGCCGGACTTGCCGATGATCTGGAAGCCGCAGGATTTCTAGTCGTTGGACCCAGCGCAGCCGCAGCCCAGCTAGAAGGCTCTAAAGCCTTTACCAAACAACTTTGTGACCATTATAATCTGCCCACAGCCCGCTATAAGCGTTTTAATACCAGTAAACATGCCATTGATTATGTCAAAACCCAAGCAATGCCTCTTGTGATCAAAGCCGATGGCCTTGCTGCCGGTAAGGGAGTCATTATTGCCCAAACGCAGAAGGAAGCCATCAATGCCATTCAAGACATCCTCGATACCAAAGTGTTTGGAGATGCTGGCAACAGTTTAGTGATTGAAGAATTTCTAGAGGGCGAAGAAATCAGCTTCTTCGCCCTTTGTGATGGCAAAACAGCCCTACCCTTTGGTTCGGCTCAAGATCATAAACGTGTAGGTGACGGCGATACTGGCCCCAATACGGGTGGCATGGGAACGTATTCTCCAGCACCGGTGATGAATGACGCATTGCATGAGAAAATCATGCAACACATTATCAGTCCAGCCTTAAAAGGTATGGAGCAAGACGGCCATATTTTCAAGGGCTTCCTCTTTGCAGGATTGATGATTAACGATAACGAACCTAAACTCATCGAGTTTAACGTGCGCATGGGCGATCCCGAAACACAGGTTATTTTGTCACGACTGAAAACCGATTTTCTGCAATTGCTTTTAGCAACTGCGGAAGGCAGTCTTGATAAACAAACTATCGAATTCCATCCACATGCTGCTGTGTGTGTAGTAATGGCCGCTAAAGGCTATCCCGGGACCTATCAAAAGGGTTCGGTTATTAACAATCTTGAAGCCGCCACCACATTACCCCACGTTCAGATTTTTCATGCCGGAACGTCTTTGAAGAATGGAAACATGATCGCAACAGGCGGAAGAGTTCTTGGCGTTACTGCGACTGGCGCTTCTGTACTAGACGCACAGCAGCAAGCTTATAAAGCGGTCGATCTCATTCAGTGGCCAGAAGGTTTTTGCCGCAAGGACATCGCTTGGCGAGCCATCAATCGCCTTCGATCATAACAATCCATAGTCGTGCATCTATGATATGGACACACTCGACAGCTCACTCACTAAAATACCCGACACTTTGGAAAACAAAGACTGAGCCCAGCTTTAGCCCACAAAGAGCCGTTAAATGTGTTTACTTATTTTCCTTGGGCTTCTTTCAATTTGCGATTTTCTTTTCGCATGGCCTGGAGCTCTTTTACATATTGATTATGCTCAGCCAGCGTTTTAGAAAAATGGTGAGCCCCCTGACCGTCTGATACAAAAAAGATGGCATCCGTCTCAAAAGGGTGAAGGGCAGCTTCGATACTAGCTCTACCGGGATTATTGATTGGGCCGGGTGGAAGCCCTGCGTGCTGATACGTATTATAAGGCGAATCAAACTTCCAGTCTGAACGAGCAAGCGAACGCTCGATATACCCTTTTCCTTGAGAAAGTGCATATATAATGGTCGGATCTGTTTGCAGTGGAATTCCTTTACGCAGACGATTGATAAAGACGCCAGCAATAAGCGGGCGCTCTTCAGGGCGTGACGTTTCTTTTTCCACCAACGAGGCTAAAACCACGGCTTCTTCTTTAGAATTAAAGGGTAAATTATGGCCGCGCTTTTCCCACAGATCATTGAGCACGTCATTGAAACGATTTTGCATCTGTGTGATAATCATTTGCTTTTCATCACCATAGGAAAATAAATAGGTTTCAGGTAGTAAGGTTCCCTCTAACAAAGGAGCAGACGATTCAATATATCCAAGAAGCCCTTCTGTTTTGTGCAATTTCTCAAGCACCTGATAAGTAGTATACCCTTCAGGAACCGTAAATTTTCTGATTACTCTTTCTCCGCGCGAAAGACGCCGAATGACTTCTTTAGGAGAAACAGTTTTAGGAAATTGATACTCGCCTGCCTGAAAAGTAATATTGCGATAATAGAGCTTCAAGCCCAGACGGAATAAAAAAGGATTATCCAATATGCCGTTATCGCCAAGTTGCTGAACAATCGTATGAACCGAACTTTTTTTAGGAATGATGATCACTTTCTCAACAACAAGGTGTGAAGGCGTACTCATATAACGGTAAACAGCACCAAACAACCCTACCACCGACAGCATGGCGACCACAAGGATAATGCCTGTGATCAATATCATGCGACGCATGATTAGCTCTCAATTTTTTTGAAAAGAATTGAAGCGTTCGTTCCACCGAATCCAAATGAATTGGAGAGCGCTACATCGACATTGCGTTTCTGCGCCACATTGGCAACCAGATTAATATCACACCCTTCTGATGGATTCTCCAGGTTACGCGTCGGTGGTAACACCGAATCACGCATGGCGAGCAAACAGAAAATGGCTTCCACCGATCCAGCCGCTCCAAGCAAGTGACCAATCGAGGATTTGGTAGACGACATCGCTAATTTATAAGCATGTTCGCCAAATAATCGTTTAACCGCCGACAACTCAATACTGTCACCGACTGGGGTTGATGTACCATGAGCATTCACATAATCAACGGTAGCTGGTTCCAACTTGGCATCAGCCAAAGCAGCCCGCATGGAACGGAAGCCACCATCACCATCAGGCAATGGCGAGGTGATATGATAAGCATCACCGGATAATCCATAACCCACTAATTCCCCGTAGATCTTAGCGCCACGCTTTTTAGCGTGTTCATATTCCTCAAGCACCAAAATGCCAGCACCCTCACCCATCACAAACCCATCACGGTTTGCATCCCAAGGGCGAGATCCTTTTTCAGGAGTATCATTATACGCAGTCGACAACGCCCGCGCTGCAGCAAAACCAGCGACACCAATACGGCATATAGCCGCCTCGGTTCCACCAGCAATCATCACATCGGCATCACCATACTTAATCAAACGTCCCGCATCACCAATGGCATGAGCACCGGTGGAGCACGCAGTGACGACCGCATGGTTAGGGCCTCTGAATCCATATTTAATGGAGACATGTCCTGATACCAGATTAATTAAGCTAGACGGAATGAAAAAGGGGCTGATGCGTCGTGGACCATGCTCATGAAGCTCCAGTACGGATTCTTCAATTGCACGAAGCCCGCCAATTCCTGAACCGATTAAAACACCGGTACGCTCTTTGGCGATTTCGTCTTCAGGTTTCCAGCCAGCATCTTCAACCGCCTGCGTTGCAGCAGCAAGACCCAAATGAATAAAGCGATCCATTTTTTTGAGGTCTTTTTTGGATATCCACTCTTCCTCAACAAAACCATGAGGTTGACCAGCACCTGGAACCTGAGCCGCAATCTGCGCAGGCAAATCCGACGCATCAAAATGCGTGATTTTGCCAATGCCCGATTCTCCGGCTATAAGGCGGCTCCACGTTGGCTCAACACCGCATCCAAGCGGTGTGACCAATCCAATTCCTGTTACAACAACTCTTCTCATAAGTAACTACGTACTAAGCGTTTTGCTGGGTTTGTTCTTCGATATATTTTACGGCGTCTTCAACGCGCACGATTTTCTCGGCAACTTCATCAGGAATCTCAATTCCAAATTCCTCTTCAAAAGCCATCACGAGCTCAACCTGGTCAAGGCTATCGGCACCGAGGTCATCGATAAAACTTGCGTTAGAGGCAATGGACTCTTCTTCTACATCTAAATGCTCAGAAACGATTTTTTTAACGCGTGTTTCGATATCGCTCATATTTTTACCTATACTAAATTAAACAAATTTCCTAAGAAGGGATACCATCTTTTACGACAGAAGGCAAATTTGCGCAAGTCTTATTTGCCCTTCGCTACCTTAAATCATGACCATCCCACCATTTACATGGAGCGTCTGGCCGGTAATATAACGTGCTTCTTCACTGGCTAAGAATGCCACAGAGGCCGCTATATCACTGGCTTCTCCCATATAGCCAACCGGGATATTCTTTAAGATACCCTCTTTTTGTGCATCCGTCAAAATCTCCGTCATATCGGTTCGTATAAAGCCAGGAGCTACGCAATTCACCGTAATATTACGGGAAGCTGCTTCTTGGGCGATGCTCTTGCTCATACCGATCATGCCGGCCTTTGATGCCACATAATTGGCCTGGCCTGGATTTCCAGATACGGCAACCACTGAGGCGATATTAATAATCCGCCCATATTTACGTTTCATCATCCGTTTAAAAGCCGCCTGGTTAAGCAGCATGGTTGAGGTAAGATTGACCTCAATAACGGTATCCCAATCCTCCTGTTTCAAGCGCAGAACAAGATTGTCGCGAGTTAATCCTGCGTTACAGACTAATATGTCGACGCTTCCTGCAAGCTCCTCGGCTTTATCAAATAATCCTGCAGCCTGCTCCCTGTCCTTGAGATTGCAGGGTAAAGCAAACGCCCTCTCCCCTAATTGGGCGCAATGTTCTTGTAACACCTGCTCCCGGGTGCCGGACAACACAACCGTCGCCCCTTGTTTATGAAGGGTTTGTGCGATCGCAAACCCAATCCCTCCGGTAGCTCCCGTAATCAACGCTGTCTTACCAGTCACATTCAACATAATCACCCTCATTAATTAATAATCTGAACAACGTAGGGTGTTACCGGCTTTAGGTCATAAAGTCAACCTTCTCCAATAAGAAAAGCGCCTAATGGCGCTTTTCTTATTGGGCATGTTCATCGTCAACCTGGCTAGATTATTTTGCTTCCCGCCACAACACCTTCGGCGTCGCTCAGCACAAACGAAGGCTCTTCTGGGTCCTTCAGCACATAGCCCCGTCCCCAGACGGTTTCAATATAGTTATGGCCACCGGTGGAATTCATCAGCTTTTTGCGGAGCTTGCAAACAAATACATCGATAATTTTAAGCTCAGGTTCGTCCATACCACCATACAGATGATTGAGGAACATCTCTTTAGTAAGGATGGTTCCTTTACGTAATGACAAAAGTTCAATGATTGCATATTCCTTGCTGGTTAAATGCAATGGCTTATTATTAATTTCAACGGTGCGCGTATCCAGATTAACCGCTATTTTGCCGGTACGGATAACCGATTCTGAGTGACCCTTAGAACGGCGTACAATCGCCTGAATCCTGGCCACTAATTCACCTTTATTAAAGGGCTTGGTCAGATAATCATCAGCTCCATGGCCAAGGCCTTTGATTTTCTGTTCGGAGCTTGATAAGCCCGAAAGGATCAAAATAGGGATTTTTACTTTAGCAGAGCGAAGGCGTGCCAATACTTCATAACCATCGATATCCGGTAACATCAGGTCTAAAACAATAATATCATAATCATATATTTTTCCGATCTCTAACCCCTCTTCACCAAGCTCAACAGCATCACAGATAAATCCTTCAGATGCCAATGCCAGCTCAATAGAACGAGCGGTAGAACTATCGTCTTCAATTAATAATACGCGCATGGAAGCTCCTCGATAGCGTTAATACACAGAAAGCTGTGATTCCAAAGTCTCACATCAAATAGTTAATAATTCAACAACAAAACGTTAACTTTTTTGACAAGGATTTGCATCAAGGAATAATCCCCCCCCTTAATCACCCATCCTACAACAAGGATAGCAGATCAAATAAGCAAAGTGGAAGAGCAAAGTTCGATTTTTTAAAAATTTCTTTAGTGCCCTATATATCAATGGGTTATTCAGAAACAGATCGCAGGCACACCGCCATATAATTAACATCCAGTTGCGCCGTTAACGACCATTCCTGCCGAAGGATATTTAATGTAAAACCCTGAAATTCTTTAACCTTTAACCCATTCTGCTCTACCGCACGGCTCAATTCTGATGGACGAATAAATTTTTTCCATTCATGGGTACCGGTAGGCAACCACCGTAATAGATATTCAGCTCCGACAATTGCCTTAACATAACTCATAGGCGTGCGGTTCAGGGTTGCGATAAAGAGCAAGCCATCCGGTTTAACCAATTGGCTAAGCGCCCCAATGAACAACCCCACATCCGCTACATGTTCGATAATTTCAAGTGCTAGCACCACATCAAAGCTACGCTCTTGTGCCACAACCTGCTCTGCTGTTTGGTGGAGATACTCTATTTCAAGCTCTTGTGTCATGGCGTGTCGAGACGCTATTTTTATATTTCTTTCTGAAGCATCAATAGCTGTAACCGTGGCCCCCAGGCGACACATTGGCTCGCTGATTAAACCACCGCCGCAGCCGACATCCAAAACCGTCAATCCTTTAAAAGGCTTCTCCTGGGAAGCATCTTGCACCAAATGTGTTGTTATTTGGTCACGAATATATTGAATGCGGATAGGATTAAACTGGTGAAGCGGTTTAAAAGGCCCCCGCTCATCCCACCAAGCATCAGCAAGCGCCGAGAATTTCGCCACCTCATCATCATCAACTGTCGTGTTTTTAAAGCTCATATCCATATAGCTTACACTTATATCACACTCCCCTCTATCAGCAAATAGACAATTCCTTAGCTTTCGTGTATATTAGTGCCCTATTTTCATTTTTTCGTTTTGTTCACTTAAGTTTAAGTACATTTATGGCGCTTATCGTTCAAAAATTTGGTGGAACCTCTGTTGCAAACATCGAGCGTATCCGCAATGTCGCTAACCGGGTCAAAGCAGAAGTTGACCGTGGCAACCAAGTCGTAGTCGTGGTTTCAGCTATGTCAGGCACGACCGATCAGTTGGTTAATTGGGCCAAAGAACTCTCACCTCTAGTAGCAAAGGAAGAATTGGCCGAATATGACACTATCGTCGCCTCTGGCGAACAAGTGACGTCTGGCCTTCTTGCGCTTGCCCTTCAAGCCATTGGCATTAAAGCACGCTCATGGTTAGGCTGGCAAATCCACTTAAGTACGGATGAGACCCATAGCAAAGCACGCATTGGCGATATTCTACCCGACCGCATGCTTGAATCACTCAACAAAGGCGAAGTAGGTGTTGTTGCCGGATTCCAAGGCGTTGAGCCAGAAACAAACCGCGTTACTACGCTTGGCCGCGGAGGTTCAGACACCACAGCCGTCGCCATCGCCGCAGCATTAAAAGCAGACCGCTGCGATATTTATACTGATGTTGATGGGGTCTACACGACCGACCCACGTATCGTAAGCAAAGCACGCAAACTTCATAAAGTAGCCTATGAAGAAATGCTGGAAATGGCATCCCTGGGCGCAAAAGTATTACAGACACGCTCAGTTGAAATGGCCATGAAACATCATGTGGTTGTCCAGGTTCTTTCGAGCTTCGAGGACAGACCAGGAACGTTATTAGTTGACGAGGAGGAAATCGTGGAAAGACGTTTAATTACCGGTATCACTTATAATCGCAGCGAAGCACAGATCACGTTAACTAAAGTTCCCGACCATCCTGGGGTGGCGGCGTTAATGTTTGCTCCTCTTGCTAAAGCTGAAATCAATATCGACATGATTATCCAGAATATTAGTGAAGATGGCAAAGAAACCAACGTCACCTTTACCCTAGCCAGAAACGATATTCCCCTTGCCCGCAAAGTGCTAGAAGAACATAAAGCATCATTAGGCTATAAATCACTGTTGATTGATACCGATGTTGCCAAAGTATCGGTTGTGGGCGTTGGCATGCGCAGCCACGTGGGACTGGCGCAATTGATGTTCCAAACCTTAGCAGATCGCAGTATTAACATTCGCGCTATCACCACTTCGGAAATTAAAATCAGTGTTCTGATTGATGAAGAATACACCGAATTGGCTATTCGCGCCTTGCATACCGCATTCGATCTGGATGCCAAAGAAGAATAATCATGAATGAAGCCCAGTATCTGGAAACCGTTGCTGAACTTTTTTCATTACTGACTGACCGTGTTGAACTTGCCGATCATGAACAACTCTTTGATGTGGATTGCGTTCCTGGTATTGTCACCATTACGGCTCCATCGGGCAAACAATTTGTTATTAACCAGCATTTGCCGACAAAGCAAATTTGGGTATCATCGCCCATCAGTGGTGCTGGCCATTTTGCGTTTGATTCTTCTAAATCCATCTGGGTTAATAGTAGCGGACATGAATTATGTGAGGTTCTAAAATCCGACCTATTATCTTATGGACTAACCATTTCATAAACGAGGTTATCCCGTGCGTAGATCTAATAAAGAAGATCTCTTTCCTGGTGCCGCACCTGCGGCCAAAGGAAAATTGTCGGATTTAAGTCCTGTCCTTCATTATATGAAGCCTTATCAATGGCAATTAGTAGTCGTTTTTATTGCATTAATCTTTACCTCCAGTTCTGTTTTAGCCATGGGATGGGGAATTCGCAATCTAGTGGATGCCGGATTAACCCAAGGTGATCGCGCCTCACTCAATGAAGCAACGCTGCTTTTATTTGTCATTACGATTTCGTTGGCCTTTTTTACCTTTGTGCGCTTCTTTCTCATTACCTATGTTGGCGAACATGTCATTGCCGATATTCGCAAAGATGTTTTCAACCATTTAATCCATATGTCTCCTGAATTTTTTGAGACAACCGCATCTGGAGACATTTTATCACGCCTCACCACCGACTCCACATTACTGCAAACGGTCATTGGCGGCAGTCTATCTATTGCAATGCGTAATATATTGATGGTGATCGGCGGCATTTTCCAATTGATTATGACCAGCCCCAAATTAACAGGTTTTACGCTACTGATTGTTCCGGTTGTGATTGCCTGCATTATCATCGTAGGTAAGCGCGCCAGGGGACTTTCTAAATTAACCCAGGAAAAAATTTCACATATGTCATCACTGACGGAAGAAGTGATCCACGGCATTCGTACCGTTCAAGCATTTAATCGCGAAGCCTACGAAGAAAAATTATTTGGTGTCCAGGTTGCTGATACACTAAGCACCGCCATTCGACGTGTTGCTGTACGTGGCTCTTTAACCGCAATGGTGATTACACTAGTCTTTGGTTCAATTGTCGCGGCCTTATGGGTGGGTGGACACGATGTGCTCAATGGCACATTATCATCAGGAAGCCTTGTTTCATTTTTGTTTTATTCGGTTGTGGTTGCCAGTGCCATTGGCGCCTTAAGTGAAGTTGCCAGCGATGTCTCCAAAGCAGGAGGAGCCGCTGAACGTATTTTTGATTTACTCAAAATAAAATCCAAGGTTAACGATCCAGAACAGCCCATGGCTTTACCGACCTCCATCACAGGCTCTATTCAATTTTCTGATGTTTGCTTTTCCTATCCATCGCGTCCCGATACTCTTGCACTGAATCACATCACTCTCGCTATTCGTCCCGGCGAAAAAATAGCGTTTGTTGGCGAATCCGGTGCCGGCAAAAGCACGATCTTCCAGTTATTGATGCGTTTCTATGATATGAAATCCGGCGTCATCGCTATTGATACGATTCCGATCAATCAGTTAACCCTCCATGATTTACGTTCGCTTATTTCCATTGTGCCACAAGACCCGATTATTTTCACTGGCACGGTTGCTGATAATATCCGCTATGGCAATCCCAATGCTACGCTTGAAGAACTTAAAGAAGCGGCGTTAGCGGCTTCTGCCTTAGATTTTATTCAGGCTCTTCCGCAAGGATTTGATACACATCTGGGTGAAAAAGGCATACGCCTGTCTGGTGGACAAAAGCAACGCTTGGCCATCAGCCGCTCTATCCTTAAAAATCCTAAAATATTATTATTGGATGAAGCCACCTCGGCCCTGGATGCTGAGAATGAGAAAAAAGTCCAACAAGCCCTCACCCGCCTAATGGAAAACCGCACCACCCTCATCATCGCCCACCGTTTTTCAACAGTACAGAAAGCAGATCGGATTGTGGTAATGGATCAGGGTAAAATTGATTCTATCGGTACGCATCATGAACTGCTGAAGGAAGAGGGTATTTATCACCGATTAGCTAATTTGCAGTTGCAGGGGTAATGTGGCCTTGTTTCATCCAATGATGTGTTGGTTTGCGATTCTGCTTCTTTGACTGGATCGTCCTCTTTTTGCTTTGCTTCTTGCTGCGGTTCCTCGTTCTTGTTCATGCGGTTATTGATGTCTTTAAACATCTCGCCAATTTGCTTCCACCCATCCAGCGGAATACTGGCATTCAAACTTGAACCACCTGCATAACACAGGGTGGGCGCTAAAGCGCTGGCACCAACGAAGGCGCCGATAAGAATCGTTTTAGAAATGTTAGAGTTCATAAGTATCCTTTTTTACATTAATGGTCATACAAACAGGCCTTTTGCTGTTGGGAATTTGCCGCTAGCTTAATGACCTTATCATGTTGAGCAAGCAAAACTATTTGAGCACGGTTCAAGCACATGCCAAGCAATGAGTTGTCTTCTTTCATACAGTCATACAACTGTACATCCTTCAGTGATCCATCGGTTAATGGTTTTAAGCGGTCATCTTTGGAGTAGCGCTCACTCAGTAAACAGCTAATACCTTGGCTTTTCAGCTCTGATAACACTTCAGATAACAGCCGCCCTTTATAATCTGCCTTTGCAACCTGCTGAACCTGATATTGGCTTGTGGAAACACATGCCGCCACTGCCAACACAGCACACATGCTCAATAATCGGATAAAACACGCTTTCATGATAGAACCACGATTCTTGATAACTTCCCACCCTGATTGACGTGGCGACAGAAATGAAAAACGTTCGTTAGAAAAGCGTTTTTGAGTATCCGTAAGGTACTCTGTGGTATGATTAGGAGGAGTCTTATGATAATGACGACACCCCACTAGAGCTATTATAAGGAAAAAAACAGAAATAATTTTTTGAAACATAGTGGCTCTAATATTTATTAACCCAGTCTGTTGGTCCGTAATAATTCGAATGTGGCGACTACTATTCCTAAACAATAATGGGAGGTACCGGATCATTGGGATTTTAAACCTTTTACTCCTCAGCCCTCTTACTGCCTGTTATAGAATGCGTTTCAGTTATTGTCTTTTCTTGACGTATGCGATCTAGCTTCTCTGACTTTTGGTAGCGCTTCTCTAAGTCAACCATTCCTTTTAAGAATTGCTGATAGCTCGGAGAGGTTGCCTTATCATATGGAATAAATTCGATGCTTTTTAGGATATCCTTCAACATTTTATCAGCATCCCACACCTCAAGACCGGGGGCTACGATTTGGGTCATGGTAACTTCCAAGGAAGGATCTTGCCTAGGATTCTTGGGTCTTGGCAGTCAATACTAGTAAAGATATATTTGCCTCCAGTTGTTGATAATCCTGACAGACCAAAACGTTCTCTTGATTCATACTTAATACAGGTCAATTGATTAATGTGTAAATTGGCCGCTTCATCGTTTGAGAATTTATCCCGATCTACAGTTTTGCTGGATTTCTCGGCAGTTCTTAATTTTCTTTTCTTGGTGAAATCAAATCGGTCAGGTGACTCATGGAAAGGATCAACCGCAAGTGTTACCTTCCGATCATCATGATTAATACGAAAAATAGTATTATTCTTTCCAATTACTACTTCCCATCCATCCTTCGCAGGAGGCAAAAGAAAACCGTTCGGTATAATAACGTTTATTGGGATCGGTTAGGCATTCTCTTTCAACATTAGTATGGGGACGAAAATGATGTTGACAGCTTGAGGTGGTCACAATAATTAACAAACACATAATTCGAATAAGCAACATTTAAAACTCCAATTAATAAGGACAAATCAATTTACTCGTGCAGTAATAGTTTGAATGAGGCCCTCCTCATATTCTTGCTGATTTTTCTTAAATGCCCTTGGCGTATCTGCCAAAGGTGTAATAAAAATGCTTGCCGAACTGTCCTTTCTCTTAGTATTGAATTGAAACGTTGATCCTTCATAAAATGTCACCCACCAACCTTTCTGATTTGGAGATAAAAGGGAAAAACGTTCAGTACTAAATTCCGTGTTAGGCTTTATTGGATACTCTTTCTCGATCGCAATTGTATGACTTTCATACAAATAACAGCCCATCAGACTAACAGCTAGCAATAGAATTAAAGAAGAATAACGTATTGCTTTCATAAAGCGGCCTTTTTCATATGTGGTATAAAGGATATTTATCTTGCTGATTTAATAGAGGTACTTTGAACATAAGACAAACTATGTTGGCATTATTCATGAGTGGTTATCATTCGACCTTGTGTGATGTCCGGTTGAGAACACACCTTCTTGCCGTTTAACTTAAAACAACTTTTTTCTTTCCATGAATCCTTATGTTTTAAATAATGCTGATATCCGGGTGAGGTTTCCTTATCCAAAGGAGTAAATTGAAGACTTTTAATGATGTTCGTGAGCATCTTACTGCCATCCCATAACTCTAGACTCTTATCGCCTATATTTTGGGATATAGAGAAATTCATTGTCGGCCCATGCTGAGGATCCTTGGGGTCTAGGCATCTAAACTCAGTATACCCATCCATAACAATCCCCAACATAGGATAACTCTCAGCAGAGTCATATTTAAAGCAATTTATGTTGTTGATTTTTATGTATTCTCCCGTCATTTTGGTGAATTTTTTAAAGTCCATTTTATTAACAAACTTCTTTATTTGCCTCATAGTGAGCTTGTTACTGAATTCAAATTTTTCTGGAGATACTGAGAAGGGATCAATTTTCAATGAAACAGACCGATCTTCTTTACGAATTTTGAAAGTAATATCTCCATTATAATAGGTCAGTACCTCCCATCCTGATTGAGGGGGAGACAGAAATGAAAAACGTTCGTTAGAAAAGCGTTTTTGAGTATCCGTAAGGTACTCTGTGGTATGATTAGGAGGAGCCTTATGATAATGACGACACCCCACTAGAGCTATTATAAGGAAAAAAACAGAAATAATTTTTTGAAACATAGTGGCTCCTAATATTTATTAACCCAGTCTGTTGGTCCGTAATAATTCGAATGTGGCGACTACTATTCCTAAACAATAATGGGAGGTACCGGATCATTGGGATTTTAAACCTTTTACTCCTCAGCCCCCTTACTGCCTGTTATAGAATGCGTTTCAGTTATTGTCTTTTCTTGACGTATGCGATCTAGCTTCTCTGACTTTTGGTAGCGCTTCTCTAGGTCAACCATTCCTTTTAAGAATTGCTGATAGCTCGGAGAGGTTGCCTTATCATATGGAACAAATTCGATGCTTTTTAGGATATCCTTCAACATTTTATCAGCATCCCACACCTCAAGACCGGGGGCTACGATTTGGGTCATGGTAACTTCCAAGGAAGGATCTTGCCTAGGATTCTTTGGGTCTTGGCAGTCAATACTAGTAAAGATATATTTGCCTCCAGTTGTTGATAATCCTGACAGACCAAAACGTTCTCTTGATTCATACTTAATACAGGTCAATTGATTAATGTGTAAATTGGCCGCTTCATCGTTTGAGAATTTATCCTGATCTTCAGTTTTGCTGGATTTCTCGGCAGTTCTTAATTTTCTTTTCTTGGTGAAATCAAATCGGTCAGGTGACTCATGGAAAGGATCAACCGCAAGTGTTACCTTCCGATCATCATGATTAATACGAAAAATAGTATTATTCTTTCCAATTACTACTTCCCATCCATCCTTCGCAGGAGGCAAAAAAGAAAACCGTTCGGTATAATAACGTTTATTGGGATCGGTTAGGTATTCTCTTTCAACATTAGTATGGGGACGAAAATGATGTTGACAGCTTGAGGTGGTCACAATAATTAACAAACACATAATTCGAATAAGCAACATTTAAAACTCCAATTAATAAGGACAAATCAATTTACTCGTGCAGTAATAGTTTGAATGAGGACTATTATCGCCAAACAAAGAGGGTACGGCAGCTACAGCTCCTATAAATTCACTTGGACTTGAGGCATTGCCGCCAATAATCGTAGGTCCTGGATCATTGGGATTTTAAACCTTTTACTCCTCAGCCCCCTTACTGCCTGTTATAGAATGCGTTTCAGTTGTTGTTTTTTCTTGACGTATGCGATCTAGCTCCTCTGACTTTTGGTAGCGCTTCTCTAAGTCAACCATTCCTTTTAAGAATTGCTGATAGCTCGGAGAGGTTGCCTTATTATAGGAAATGAATTCTATGCTTTTTAGGATATCTGTCACTATTTTATCGGCATCCCATGCTTCAAGGCCAGGGGCTACAATTTGGGTCATACTCACTGATAAAGTTGGTTCTTTCTTGGGATCTTTGGGGTCTTGGCACTCAAAATCTGTGTCATATTGTCTTCCACCAGTTGTCGCAAAACCTGCAAGACCAAATGCATCAACCGTATAAAACCTCAAACAACTCATTTCGCGCACTCTGACTATCTCAGAGGCTACTGTCTTATAGGTACCTCGATTGATATTATTGTTGAAGCGTTTAATCCATCGTTCACCTGCTCGTCCGGAATAACCAAAAACCTCAGGCGATTTATCAAATGGATGTACACTGACTTTAACCTTACGATCCTCATGGTTAATTCTAAACGAAATAAATTTGGTTTCTCGAATAGTTACTTCCCAGCCCGAATGTCTACTAGGGGGCAAAAAAGAGAACCGCTCGGTGTAATATCGTTTACTAGTATCGGTAAGTGATTCATGGGTAATCTTGTCGCTAGGATGGGGACGATGTCCACAGCTTGACGTCATCACAATAATTAACATAGACATAATTCGAATCAGTAACATTTAACGCTCCAATTAATAAGGACAAATCAATTTACTCGTGCAGTAATAGTTTGAATGAGGACTATTATTTCCCAATAAAGATGGTAAGGCAGCTACAGCTCCTATAAATTCACTTGGACTTGAGGCATTGCCGCCAATAATCGTAGGTCCTGGATCATTGGGATTTTAAACCTTTTACTCCTCAGCCCCCTTACTGCCTGTTATAGAATGCGTTTCAGTTATTGTCTTTTCTTGACGTATGCGATCTAGCTCCTCTGACTTTTGGTAGCGCTTCTCTAAGTCAACCATTCCTTTTAAGAATTGCTGATAGCTCGGAGAGGTTGCCTTATCATATGGAACAAATTCGATGCTTTTTAGGATATCCTTCAACATTTTATCAGCATCCCACACCTCAAGACCAGGGGCTACGATTTGGGTCATGCTCACCGATAAGGTTGGTGCCTTTTTAGGGTCTTTTGGGTCTTGGCAGTCAAAATGTGTATCATATAGTCTTCCACCCGTTGTCGCAAAACCTGCAAGACCAAATGCCTCAACCGTAAAGAACTTCAAGCAAGTCATTTCCCTTACCCTGATTGTCTCAGAGGTTACAGTCTTATAACTACCTCTATTGATATTACTGTTGAATCGTTTAATCCACCTCTCACCAGCTCGTCTGGAATACTCAAAAACTTCAGGTGACTTATCGAAAGGATCAACCGCAAGTGTTACCTTCCGATCATCATGATTAATACGAAAAATAGTATTATTCTTTCCAATTACTACTTCCCATCCATCCTTCGCAGGAGGCAAAAAAGAAAACCGTTCGGTATAATAACGTTTATTGGGATCGGTTAGGTATTCTCTTTCAACATTAGTATGGGGACGAGAATGATGTTGACAGCTTGATGTAGTCGCAACAATTAACAAACACATAATTCGAATCAGTAACATTTAACGCTCCAATTAATAAGGACAAATCAATTTACTCGTGCAGTAATAGTTTGAATGAGGACTATTATCGCCAAACAAAGAGGGTACGGCAGCTACAGCTCCTATAAATTCACTTGGACTTGAGGCATTTCCACCTGCAATCATAGGTACCGTATCATTTGGATTAATAAAGTGGCCAGCAAAAGTCCATTTATTTTCGCCCATAGAGTTCTGTAAAACGTCTGTATTCACTGGCGTTCCATAGAAACCAACAGTCAACTGTAAACCATCAGTCCCATCCAATATAAGAAGCTGCTGATACAAATCCTCGCCGCCAGCACTATGTCCAGCTTCTATTACCTTCCCATCAAAATTAGGCGCTATTTCCACCACTAACCCCGCCGTTGCTTCCGCATTAGGGTTATAGCCCGTCACTATTGATAGGCCAACTTCCAGCAAATCAGGCACAAAACCATGCGAGGGATTGTGTGCCGCAATGAACTCATCTGGTGCACCGAGTTGCATGGCACCATTACGAATGGCATCGGTCAGCGAGTTCAAAATTCCGTTATTGAATATAATGTTGCTGAACGTATAGTTATTACCTAATTCGGCAAACTTTACCTCATACTTCCCTTCTGCGCCTATTAACAGATAATATTTCCCATCTTCAAACTTGATTTCAACAGGTTCTTTATTTTCCAGCATCGCTTGCCTTGCTTCATCCGTTATCCCAATAATACTGATAGCATAATGTTTTTTCTCGCCATCCACTAACGCGAAGAACTGGCCGATCAAACCTTTATTATTATCGGGAGTTGGGAATAAATCCAATAATAAGGCATTGATCATTTCTGCTGTTTGTTTATCAATTGGGATATCCACATCCAGTGAGTTCTTTTCATCACGGGTAATTTCTTGCACATCGTTGACATCACGGTTTAGCCCGTCTAACTGGGGATCATCTTCCGCAAGCGTCTGGCCTCCCACAATAATCGTTCCTGATCCAATCGTTGCATGGGTGATGCCGGTTTTGTTGTTGTCCGTCAACTGGACTTTAACCGAACCGCTTCCCGGGAAATTTGTGCCCGACCCTGGTACTGGCTTCTTGGGCTCTTCCTTGGATTTCATAGGAGCGCTGCCGTAAGACACCAGATTACTCAACCCATCACCGTTGAAAATACTGTTCCACGATTCGGTTGCGCCCGTAAAACCAACACCAAATCCAAGATTATCTGAACTCCATACTTCTTCATCATCCAAATTCGAAAACACTAAGGATCCTGTATCAAGGGTAAGGTGTCCGCCATCAATATAGGATCCATCCTCTTGCGGCGTTGCTTGCGCAATTAACGCCCCATTAATGGTGGTGGTGCCGCCAACAGTGATGTTGACGGAGTTAGTACCAATGATCGAGGTTACATCATCCGTCCAGGTACGATGGCCCTCGCCACTGCCGCTTGCCATATTAAATCCACCTGTGGGGGCAATTCCCTGAAAACCGATTGAAACACCAATGCTCATCCCCGCGCTTTGGGAACTTTGCGATGTCTCTGACGTATTCTGCACGGAAGCCACAAGCAAATCACCGCCTACATCCATATTCACATTTTCTGCCTGGATGTTTGCGCCTTTTACCGTAGTATCATTACCGCTGGTTAAGATAAAATCATGACCCGCTTCAACCTTCGTTTGCGTGTAGGTTGAACCACTCGTTTCATATTTTGAAGAACTAGTAGATACACCAAGCGTTGCCGAAATACTGGGTAATAAGCTTGTCATAAGGTTCGAAGGATTGCTCAAGGCTGAAATTCCACCAAAATTATTGTACAGACGATATCCTTTATATGCGTTTACGGCAAGGCCAATGGGGGCATATTTACCAGTGTTGGTGTTATTCTCTAAACCTTTAGTTGTATCCATGATACTCGTTAAACTCTCCTGGATAGCCACCGTCACGCCAACACTGGTCATCTGGTGTTTTTCCAAATAGCTGTTATCCGCAGCTAGCGCGAGGAGGTTGATATCATTATCACTACTGAGGATCACATCATGGTTAGCATAAAGCTGGCTCGACAGGATGTTAATATCATCACTAGCATACATGGTGATGTCATGGCCGGCTACCATCATGGAAGGCAGTAAGGTTTCCTGGTAGCTGTTGATCCTGTCTTTGGTTTGCTGGTAGCTCACCCCAAAACTCATGCCAGAAAGTCCGCCGGTGAAACCGCTGTCCTTCTTATACACGTAGCTGGATTCATAACCTTTACCGGCTTCTACTGTAATGCCGCCTGTGTTGTTGTGGTCGGCATCGGCGAGTAAATGGATGTCGTTACCTGCTTCTGCGTAAGAGGCGGTAACGTTGATATTATCATTGGCGTTGATGTTAATGTTATTTCCCGCCGTTAACGTAGAACCACGCAAGCTTTCTTTGTCTTGTTTGACCTCCTTCTTGCTAGAGCTCATAAAGCCATGGCTGCTGCTGGTTTCATGGTAATGATAGCTTTCGGTTTCGGCACCGATGGTGACATTCTGTGCGGTTAAATTAATATCACCCGCGCTTTGCGCATCGCTGCCTTTGATGGTGATGTCGTTGGCGGCATTTAACACCAGCTGCTGGCCGCTTAATAACGAGCCAATTTGCAAGGTGCTGTCGCTGGTGTAATGGCTGTGGCGATAGGACGCATCGGTGTGGTTGTTTAAGGCCTGGCTGTCGATGATGATATTGCCGTTGGTCGATGTTAAGCTGCCGGTTCCACCGGCATCCAGCACACCGCCGTTAAAATTGATATCGCCGCTGGTGGTGAGGTTTACGTTGTTTCCTGCGGCAAGGGTTCCTTGATGTTGCAGTGTTTCAAACGTGCTTTTGCCGTAGCTGCTTGATCCTACGGATGCGCTGTTGCTGATTGTGTCTGCGGTGATATCCAGATTATTGCCCGCTTTGATTAATCCACCTTGGTTTGAAACGGTGCTTGAGTTGATAGTGACATTATGCTGCGCCTGGATGCCGCCCTGATTGGTGATGCTGTTGCCTGTTAAGGCAATATCATGGCCGTTAAGAGTGGCGCCGGTGTTTTGTGCAATGTCTTTTAATTGGGCATCGCTACTGGCTAGATATACAGTAGGCACTAACACTTGTTTACCGTTAATGGTTTGCTGCACCAGCCACACAATATCTTTGGTTAAAAGCGATTGCTGTGAATCGGTTAAGGCAATACCAACCGATAAATTTAATGTACCCATTTGCTCTTTAGCATTATCATAGAGCTGGGTGATTTGTGCGTTAGCATCGGTAATACCAGGGGTGATAAAACGTGTGCCTAGTTTTTTAAGCAAGGCATCTTCAATTAATTGTGTTTCGTAAAAAGGATCGCCTAATAATAAGATGGTGTGGTCAAGCTGATAACCGAGTTGATCTAATAAGTAACTGGAACCCACATAGCTATTTTGATTAATGTTTGGTATTTGGGTGGTGATCAAGTAGGGTGAGTTAGGATCGGATGCTACTCCAAATAAACCACCTACGCTAACATTCACTCCAGGGGAGACTACCGATGATTGATCAATACGTGGGGTAATTAATACGCCGTTTATTGGAAGCGATGTCTGGTTATTCACCAAATTACCACCCAACGTTAATGTGCCACCGGCTTCAATGGTGCTGGCGACATGGCCGGATTGGTAGACGAGGTCAAACGTTTCAAGTGAAGCGATAGAGCCAACCAAGTCATATTCATTGATGACTGGATTATAGATATGCGGTAAACAGCCGGAAGTCATGCAGGTATAGCGCAGGATACTGTTAATATCCATCCCGGTATTAGTAACATTAGCGGTACCTAAATCAACATTGCCGCTGGCGCTGATGTAACTGACTTGCTGGTTAAGGGTGGCGGTGTCTACTACCAGGTTTCCTTGGGAAATAATTTCGCCGGCACGCTCGGTAAAATCTTCTGTTTCTGTAATGACCTGACGTGCTACACCTGGAGGAAGGTTGGGATCGGCCTGCCAGGTAGAGTTATTATCGACCATGAATTTAATGCCGTCTAAATACGGATCAGCATTAAAAATCAGCCATTGATTATCACTGCCGGTATGTGCCAGCATATCGTCATTGCCATGACCTAAGCGGATATCAAAATACTCGATATCGCCTGCATCCTCAATAAAGGAAGGATTCCCGACGCGGTGGTTGCTGAGAGTGTCTGCGACTAATGTCATTAAACCACCGGACTGGATTAAGCTGCTTTGGTTTCTAATAAAACCATGCGGGTGTTGTTTAAGCCACCCATCCATAAAGTGCCAGTTTCTGCCAGGATATAACCCTGGTCATTGAGGAGGTGATTTCCAACTTCTATGTTCATATTGCCGTGCGTATAGAGTACGCCTTGGTTCGTTAGGTCATGTGTAGCACCGAGTAACGCATCATCGTTGGAAGCGATAACACCGGTTGCGGTGTTGTTTAAATCGAGTGCGCTTATATCGATATGCGTTGCCGAAGAGAGTTCTCCTTGATTGGTTAAGGTTCCACCGACTGTTAAAGACAAATCACCCAGCATCGATATAATCGATGTATCATTTAGCCAATTGCCGCTTACGTTTTGCAAGAGGGTGTTGGCCAGTAAGGTGCTGTTCGTTGCGCTGAAACTGCCATTAGTTAGGGACAATTCGTCATTAGCCACAATCTGACTGGTCGTGATAGTGGTTGCTCCAGTGGAAATAAACACCACCGAGTTCGCCAGTATCTCGCTATCGCTTATATCGAGGCTGGCAGCTGTCATGGATATCACATCTTCTGTTCCGCTAGAGAGTAGATGTGTTAAACGAATAGAGTCTGCATTGCCCGTAATGGTGTTGGCTTTCACAAACGCAAAGCCAGAATCAGCATTTGAGCCATCCAACGTAAGTTGATTGCCAGCAGTGAGAGTAAGCTGATCACCAGCATAGATATATTGACCACCTAATGCTGCATCACTCTGTGCATTCACGGTTACAGAACCACCAGCAGAGGTTCTGCCGGTATGGGTCACTTTGCTGGCTGTTGAGGTAAGCTTCACATCTGCAGTAGCAGAAGCAGTGCCGGCCTGAACAAGCTCACCATCTGCGGTGATTTCTAAATTACCGTTACTGGCTTGCAAGATGCCGCCATTATTCACACCAACGCCTGCTTCGGTGCTTTTAAGGTAAATCTTTCCCGCATACATTCCACCCAGTGCTGAGGTATCAATCGCAATGGTGGGTTTGCTTGCTTCGGATTCTGGCGTGGCAGCAAGTGGAGTGGCCACACCCGTTTGATAATGGACTTGGTTGCGGCCTGTTGTGACGCGCACTGTATTACCACCATAAATAGCTGCGTGAATTTGCGTAGCGCGCGAGATAATATCAAACGAATCCGTCTGGCTGGCATCAACGCCGCTGCCTTCAATGAGGATAGTCCCCTTATCCACATGAAAAGAGGTAAGATGGCCGCTACTGTCTAACTGGGGAGTGCCCGTGGTAAGGGTGACTTTGGGCGTATTGATGAAACCACAGCCATTGCAGCTGATGCCGTTGGGATTCGCCACCACATATTCGGCCGTTTTACCCACGATTTCCGTCGGGCCGTTAAGGCCGGTGGTGTTAGTACCGGTGACTTCGTTAAGGATAATGGTTGCTTCGTGGCCGCTAGCAAGATTCGCATTGCCCTGGACAATACTACCAAGGGCTGAATTTGCTGTTGAAGCAGAATTATTAACAATTAACCCTTCGCTTCCCACTTGTAAGTCGGTTAATTGATTGTGAGAAACTCCCGCAGAAGAGGGAGTAGCAATGTTTTCAACCGGCGTATGATTAAGCGATTCAGCCACATTAGGTTGATTACCAGCAGGAGCGCCAACATCTGGCACAATCACCGTTTGCGCATAAGCCATCGAGCCCAGCACAGGCTGCAGTAATAAGATCGTAGACAATGTTAAAACAAGAAGGAAATCTAATTTCCTTCGCAGGGAACGATACACAAGGTTCATAAATGCCAAATACAAACGGGTGGCTGTTTTCAAGATTAAAAAATTGTATACCAGATCGCGACTTTAGAAACAAGCGATTATTTTCAATTTTGGGTTTATAAAATTCTTGAACATATCTCGATGTAAATAAGTGGGGAATTAGGGTGGAATGTTGCTGGTTGCAACAGAGTGCTGCGCTGGATTCTCCAGCCTATTACGCTTACGCTCATAGGCCGAAGATGGCGGCCAAGCCCCTGTTATTTCCTAGTCCACGTCTTAACTGCAACAATAAAGTGCAACGGATGGGGGGTGTGGGCACGCATCTTCAAGAAAAATTAATCTCCTCCGCCCCATGGTATCCATCGGTAAATTTATTGTTGTGTATTATAGACACTTCATATTGCCAATGAACACCATTGCTTAAAACACACCAACGACAATCATTTGATTTATAAAAGAAAAAAGCCCAGAACCACAAAAACCTGACACATTGAAACTGTCCGTTTCAATCCATCAGGTTTCATGGTAATTATTTAGACTAAATGACGTTCGCAACTTACTTCGGACCAAGCATATCCTGAGGACGCACCCATTCTTTAAACTGCTCTTGCGTTAATAAGCCCAATGCAATGGCTGCTTCTTTCAATGTTGTCCCCTCATGATGCGCTTTCTTGGCAATCTTGGCGGCATTGTCGTAGCCAATATGTGGGTTAAGGGCGGTAACTAACATCAGCGATTCATGCATGATTGCATCGATACGTTTGGTGTTTGCTTCAATGCCAACCACGCAATTATCGGTGAAACTACGGCAGCCATCCGCAATTAAAGCAATGGAGTGCATCACGTTATGGATGATCACTGGCTTGAACACGTTAAGTTCAAAATGGCCATTGGAACCACCGATCGTGACCGCAACGTGATTACCCATCACCTGTGCGCATAACATCGTCACAGCTTCACATTGGGTAGGATTCACTTTGCCTGGCATGATCGATGAACCTGGTTCGTTTTCGGGGAGGTTTAATTCGCCCAAACCACAACGTGGGCCAGAACCGAGCAACCGAATATCATTAGCAATTTTCATCAGGCTGACTGCCAGCACATTGAGTGCGCCGGAAATTTCAACCATCGCATCATGGGATGCCAAGGATTCAAATTTATTGGGAGCGGTGACAAAAGGCAGTTTAGTGATCGACGATACTTCCTGTGCAAAAGCTTCAGCAAATCCTTTTTTAGCATTAAGCCCCGTACCTACTGCCGTACCACCTTGAGCCAGAAAATAAAGACGTGGCAAGGTGTTTTTAACCCGCTCAATGCCGTAGGTTAATTGGGCTACATAACCCGAAAATTCCTGTCCTAACGTCATTGGGGTTGCATCTTGCAAATGGGTCCGACCAATTTTAATGATGTCTTTAAACGCATCCGATTTCGCCTGCAGTGCATCGCGCAAATACGTAAGCGACGGGATTAGGCGATGATGGATTTCTTCAACGGCGGCAATGTGCATTGCTGTTGGGAATGTATCATTGGATGATTGGCCACAATTCACATGATCATTCGGATGAACTGGCTTTTTAGAACCGAGCTCGCCACCCAGCATTTCAATCGCACGATTGGAAATCACTTCGTTCGCATTCATATTGGTTTGCGTGCCAGAACCGGTTTGCCACACAACCAGCGGAAACTCATCATTCCAGGTTCCTTCCATCACTTCGGTTGCTGCTTTAATGATAACATCACCAATCTCTGCCTTCAATGCACCATTGGCGATGTTCACAGATGCCGCAGCTCGTTTAATAATACCCAGCGCACGAATCACCGGAAGCGGCATGGTGTCCCTGGGGCTAATATCAAAATTTTGCAGCGAACGCTGTGTTTGCGCACCCCAATAGCGATTCGTTGCCACATTGATTGGGCCAAAACTATCGGTTTCGGCGCGAAAGGTTGTGGTATTATTTTGTTTTTGTTTGAGCTGGACTGACATAAAAACTCCTTCATTTGCATAAAGAACCATTTTTCACGGATATGAGCGTAAGTCAATAGGTCTAGGCTTATTGACTTCATATCCCTTATCACTATTATCCTACCTCAATCAGTATTGAGGGATGCTATGCATAATCATTTATCAAACACCATTACCCATATTCCTGTAAAAGAGTCGATGAAGGAAACAGCACATATCAACGCTGAAGCCTATGCCCGTCTTTACCGCCAGTCATTAGAAGATCCCGAGGGCTTTTGGGGCGAACAGGCCCGACAACACCTGGACTGGATAACCCCTTTTTCCCGTGTTAAAAACACGTCCTTTGCCGATCCTGTTTCTATTGCATGGTTTGAAGACGGCGCTTTAAATGTAGCAGCGAATTGTGTAGACCGCCACGCAGCAAAAAATCCCTCACGCACAGCTATCATCTGGGAAGGCGACAATCCGAATGAGTCACGCCATATTTCCTATAAAGAATTGCAAGAAGAAGTCTGCGCATTAGCTAATGTCCTGACATCGCTTGGCGTGAATAAAGGCGATCGGGTGATTATCTATTTACCCATGATCCCTGAAGCCGCCTATGCCATGCTTGCCTGCGCGCGAATTGGCGCTATCCACTCTGTCGTCTTTGGCGGATTTTCTGCCGAATCGCTCTATGGACGTATTGATGATTGCAAGGCAAAAGTGATCATAACAGCGGATGAGGGCGTGCGCGGTGGTAAACCCATCTCGCTGAAGAAAAATGTGGATGAGGCACTTGTCCACAAAACACCTGTAACACATGTCATAGTGGTTAAACGCACAGGCAATCCCGTTGCCTGGCAGGAGGGGCGAGATGTGTGGTATCACGAACTGACCGCCAAAGCAGCCCATACCCATGAAGCACAACCTATGAATGCAGAAGACCCGTTGTTTATTCTGTATACATCAGGCTCTACCGGTAAGCCCAAGGGAGTTTTGCATACGTCTGGCGGTTACCTGCTTTATGCAGCAATGACCCATAAATTTATTTTTGATTATCATCCCAGCGATATTTATTGGTGTACGGCCGATGTCGGATGGGTAACCGGACATAGTTACATTGTCTATGGCCCCCTTGCCAATGGTGCCACCACATTGATGTTTGAGGGCGTTCCCAATTATCCCGATTTTTCACGATTTTGGCAGGTTATCGATAAACACAACGTGACGATTTTCTACACAGCACCCACCGCCATTCGCGCTTTAATGCGTGAAGGGACCGCCCCTCTTCAGTCCACATCAAGGGAAAGCTTGCGATTATTGGGATCCGTTGGAGAGCCCATTAACCCAGAAGCATGGCTATGGTATTATAATGAAGTCGGCAAGTCACGTTGTCCGATTGTCGACACGTGGTGGCAAACAGAAACCGGGGGAATCCTGATTACACCACTGCCAGGTGCGATTGATTTGAAACCCGGTTCAGCCACATTGCCATTCTTTGGTATCCAACCCGTTATCGTTGATGCTGCCGGCAAGCCGCAAGAGGGCGAGTGCTCTGGCAATCTCTGCATTGCCGATTCATGGCCCGGGCAAATGCGCACCGTCTATGGCGACCATTCGCGTTTTGTACAAACCTATTTCAGCCACTATCCTGGTTATTATTTTTCAGGCGATGGGGCAAAGCGCGATCAAGATGGTTATTACTGGATTACCGGACGCGTCGATGACGTGCTCAATGTATCAGGACATCGTATCGGCACAGCCGAGGTAGAAAGCGCTCTGGTTGCCCATCCTAAAGTAGCTGAATCCGCCGTTGTTGGCCAACCACACGACATCAAGGGAGAGGCCATTTATGCTTATGTTACCCTGGTTCAGGGCGTTATACCCTCACCTGAACTTGTAGCAGAACTTAAACAATGGGTGCGCAAAGAAATTGGCGCCATCGCCATTCCAGATACCATTCAATGGGCTCCTGCCTTACCAAAAACCCGCTCTGGAAAAATTATGCGCCGTATCTTGAGAAAGATTGCCACGCGTGATTATGACAATCTCGGCGACACCAATACTCTCACCAATCCAGAATCCGTAGCGTCACTCATTGAGGGAAGAAATAGCATTTCATGATGATCAACCCTTGAATTCGTATTTTAGATTTAATAGGATAGCTCAGGGGCGACCACAATGTCGGAGGACAGAGATATGGCTACTAATACCGTGTTAATCGTTGAAGATAACGAATTAAACATGAAACTCTTCAGGGACTTATTGCAAACGCACGGTCTTAGTATTATTGAAACCAAAAATGGTTTTGATGCTGTTTCACTTGCAAAAACACATTTGCCTAATCTTATCCTCATGGATATTCAATTACCTGGCATTTCTGGTATTGATGTTATTCGCTCCATTAAAGCAGATCCACAATTAGCCAATATTCCTATTATAGCGATAACGGCGTTTGCGATGAAAGAAGACCGCGACCGCATTATGGAATCAGGCTGTGAGGGATATCTGCCAAAACCTATTTCCATTTCACTGTTCCTCGATATGGTCAGTAAATATCTAAATATCGATTTAAAGAAAAAAGGTAACAACAATGAGTAACCGGATTCTGGTTGTTGACGACTTGCCCGCTAATGTTAAATTGCTTGAAGTAAAACTGAATAGCCAATATTACGAGGTCTCCACAGCAAGCAATGGAAAGGACGCCTTACAAGTGGCACAAACCAAAACACCAGACATTATCCTGCTGGATGTCATGATGCCCGAAATGGATGGATTTGAATGCTGCAAAAGGCTTAAATCAGACCCTAAAACAGCTTATATACCCGTAGTCATGGTCACGGCTCTTAGCAGCGTACAAGATCGCGTTACCGGTTTATCGGTGGGGGCGGATGACTTTCTGACAAAACCAATTAACGATCTTGCCTTATTTGCCCGTATCCGTTCCTTATTGCGCCTTAAGCAAATGACGGATGAATTCCGGTTGCGTAATCTTTCTGGTTCAGAATTTACTGAAGCTGGAGAGACAGGGTTGCCTACCGACATTAACACAGAAGATGCAAAAATTGCCCTTGTTGATGATGACATTGTTCAAGCCAAGAACAATGCTGACAAACTAAGCGCCAAAGGCCATAAAGTAAGCATTTATTCTGATCCTAAAGAAGCAATGGAAGCCATTAAATCACCCGATCTAGATCTGATTATTGTGAGCACACAATTAATCGAGATGGACGGACTGCGTTTATGTTCGCATTTTAAGAGCCAGTCCGAAACACGTCACGTACCGTTACTGATGCTCATTGAAGAAGACGACACAGAAACGATCGTGAAAGGGCTTGATTTAGGTGCTAACGATTATCTGGTAACTCCCACCGATGTAAATGAGTTAACCGCCAGGGTTATCACCCAAGTACGAAGAAAACGCTACCAAAATGCGTTACGCAGTAACGTACAGGAAACAGTGTCAATGGCCGTTCGTGATGGCTTAACCAATCTTTATAACCGTCGCTATTTTGATGTGCATATTAAAAATATGCTCGAAAAAATGAAAGCCGATGGCAAGCCCCTGACGATGATGATTAGCGATATTGATCATTTCAAAAAGATCAATGATACCTATGGACACGTTGTTGGCGATGAAATTTTACGACAAGTCCCAACCGAAATGATCAATAATATCCGCGCCACCGATTTAGTTGCCCGTTACGGCGGCGAAGAATTTGTGATTGTGATGCCGGGGATTGAAACACCCCCTGCACAAGATGTAGCCCAGCGTATCTGTAACAAAATAGCTGCCCAAAATTTTAAGATCAGCGGAGGTGACGGCACCCTTAAATGTACCGTCAGTATTGGCGTTGCTTCGGCCAAACCCGATGACACACCAGAATCTCTTATCAAACGCGCTGACCAGGCTCTTTATCAAGCCAAGGAAAGCGGGCGAAACAGAGTGGTTACCAGCAGCGAGTCGGCAACACCACCGACTGCCGCTTAGGACATCGAGTTTATCGGTCATTTCACACGAAATAACGGGCAGACGAACGGCATGAGGATTGAGCGTCAGTGCTCGAAAGGATATGCGATTACGTATTTTTCTTATAATCAAACTTCCAACGCTTATGAATCCATAACCATTGTCCAGGATGCTGATTCACCCAATCGCCAACCAGGCCATTGACGCGTTCCATGGTATGATGCACATCCCGCTCTTCACTCTCTGTGTTCTCGGCCATAAACGGCTTATGAATAATCACTTTAAACCTTACTCCGCCTAAACGCACAATCTGTACCGGCAAAACAGGCATGTGATGGCGGCGCGAAAGAAGAGCCAAAGCGTCCGCCGTCATCGAAGGATGCCCCAGAAAAGGCACCTCAACACCAGCATTCATTTTTTGATCAATCAACATACCCATCGATCTCCCCCCTTGAATGGCCCTCACCATTGGTTTAATCCCTTTTGGACCCTTGGGAATCAACTGAATATCACGGTTATATTGATAACGCATGGAAGATATCATGCGGTCAATCACGTCTTTCTTGGGTTTTCGATAAATGAACGTTAGTGGTGATTCAAGCCTCTTGGCTACTCGCAACAGAATTTCCCAATTTGCCAGATGTGCCGAAAAAACGATTCCGGCCTTCCCCATCTCACGCCATTCTTTAACATAATGAAGATTCTCTATCTGCACATGGTCATAAAATGCTTCTTCGCTAAGCCGCGACATGGAAGAGAACTCTGCAATATTCCGCCCAAGATTATCCCACACATCCCCCAAAATGATGGACTTTTCCTTTTCAGATTTTGAAGGATAAACATGTTCGAGATTGATTTTGGCCACCTTATGAAAATGAAGCCAAGGACCAATAAGACGCCCCAAAAGTCCCCCTAAAGCAGATGAAAAGCTTAGTGGCAAGATTCTAAAGAGTCCGAAAAGACAAAAAACGAATCCCGAACGAAGAAACGATTTCACGTCAAACAATGCATTTTCCATATAGAAGATGGGGCGAGCAACCGGGATCGAACCGGCGACCCCCAGTGCCACAAACTGGTGCTCTAACCAACTGAGCTATGCCCGCCATAAACTAAAAATAAAAAGAGCGCCCCTACGTGGGGTAAGAACAGGCGCTTTCACTAGGAAACTAGATAAAATAAGCCAAAACGTCAAGTACTAACTTTACCAGAACGCTTAAAACTATGGATTTCTTCGGGGAAGCGTCTGGATTTTACTTCATCGGCATACTGTTTTGCTGCATTCTCGATAATGGTCGCCACATCGGCATATTGCTTTATGAATCGAGGCTTATGCTCATTTGGCGCCAGTCCTAGCATGTCTTCCGTTACCAGCACCTGGCCATCGCATTCGCGTGAGGAACCAATACCAATCGTAGGGATTGATAATTTCGCCGTTATGTCCTTTGCCACCCCCTGCTCTACACATTCCATCACCAACGAAAAAGCACCAGCCTCCTGTAAGGCAAACGCATCTTCTATCATTCTATTGGCTTCTTCCTGCTCTTTGCCCGCGAACCGATAGCCTCCGCGCGCATGGACATGCTGCGGCATTACGCCGATATGCCCCATGACTGGAATACCGCGTTTTACCAGAAACTCTACTGTTTCAGCCATTTCCTCACCGCCCTCTAATTTTACTGCGGAGCACCCCGTCTGGGCAAGGATAGAGGCGGCATTCTCAAAGGCCTGCTCTTTGGATGTTTGGTAACTGGAAAAAGGCATATCCACGACAACCAAGGCTTTCTTGGATGATTTAACAACGGCTCGACCATGGGCAATCATCATCTCAACCGTCACCGGCAGAGTCGTCTCCATTCCATAGAGAATCATGCCCAGACTATCGCCCACCAGCAAAATATCAGTCTGCATGTCCAGCAATTTTGCCACAGGCGCAGTATAGCACGTCAGACAAACCAGTGGGGTTTGATCTTTTGCCATTTGGATATCGATGGTAGTAAGGCGTTTATTCGTGAGTTGCATTGGCATTATCCGATGGTTTTTCAGAGGCATCTCCCAAGGGGAGAGGGCTTCCTTTTACGGCCGGAAACTTGATCGTAACGGTGGTTCCAAGATTAACTTCGCTTTTAATCTCAAACGTTCCATTCATTAATTCAACCAATTTCTTACTTAAAGGAAGACCAAGGCCTGTACCTTCATAACGCCGACTGAGTTTATTGTCAACCTGACCGAAGGTTGCCATTGCTTTGGCAATATCTTTGGGAGCGATACCAATGCCAGTATCTTTCACTTCGATGGTGATTTTTCCATCCCCGCTATCAGGCCAGACAACCAACAAGACTTCTCCACCTTCGGGGGTAAATTTAACCGCATTGGTTAATAGATTGAGGATAACCTGCTTTAAACGTTTTGGATCCGCCTTCAGGATGATGTGTTGTTTTGGAATATTTTCTTTGAGCTCCACTTTGGCATCTTGAGCCCGAGGCAATACCAGACGCATGGCCGTTTTCACCGCCTTGGTTAAATCGACATCAATCATTTCGACTTCCAGCTTATTGGCATCTGCTTTAGAAAAGTCGAGAATGTCATTGATTAAACTTAATAAATGGACGCCGGACGTATGGATATCGCGAATATAATCACGATATTGCTCGCTCCCTAAAGGCCCAAATTGTTCGTCACGCATAATTTCAGAAAATCCAATAACCGCATTTAAAGGCGTCCTCAATTCGTGGCTGATATTGGCAAGGAATTTTGATTTTTCCTGATTTTGTAATTCCGCCCTGTTTTTGGCATCAATCAATTCTTGATTGGCCTCTTGCTGCCTGTTAATAATTTTTGAGGCACTGTAGGATTTATAGAAGGTGAGAAAATAAATAAAAACACCAATAAGTAACAAGCCTCCAGAAACGGCCATTTGGAAATAATTTAAGTAATCCCAGGCCATCGTGATGTTATAATACATATCGATGTAGGCAATCACCTTCCCTGAATCAATAATTGGGAATTTATTTTGTATCAATGAACCGCTGGCCAGATTGCCGTCTTTATCTCTAAAGCTGGTATTAGGTAAAATCTTAGCGGTATTTGTGCCCTTTTCCCCGCCAGCTATTTTATCGTCATAAACGGCTATATCGTATTTATTGGTGGTAATGTAGGTTTTGCCTTGTGGGCTAATGATTTGCACCTTAATCATCGGCAAACGGTTAAAGTAAATAATCGTCTCCTCCACAAATTGTCTTCGCGACTGCGATTTCATCTGGATGTTGTGCATATATTTTGCCCAGATGCTCTGATAATACTGGCTGGCGTAATAGGACGTGTTTTCTTCGACAATCGGCAGAATGATATGTTTCTCTGTCAGTACGCGGATATACTTACCAACCCCAAAAGCCGCTATAATAATAGCCAGGACCGTAAATATCGAAAAATAGCGAAGCATCCCACCCATGGGTCATCCTTAAGGGGCTTTAATCCATTAATGATACGAAAGAATGGTTACTAAAGTATTTCTACCCAGCTTAATTACGGTCGAATCGACCCTCTTTTAAACATAAACAGTGATAGTCTCACGGCTAGGCCCGATCAAGCGGTTGCTTCATCTGACGGAATGTTGTCGTGGCGCATAATAATAATCACTATAGATCCATAAGTTGCTTATTGGACATTAGTGCATAGCACGCGCCACCATCAACGATTTTGAAATGTGTGAATGACTTATTAATCATTCACAGCCGTAGCCTTGGTGGTTTTATTCTCTGGGGTAGTGCCTTGCTTTACGTTAGATGATGAAGCTGAGCTGGCTTGCGCTTTAGCTTGATCCTCTTTCTTTTTCTTCATCACATCTTGGTAACGTTGATCTTCACTTGCCATAATCGCTTTATCACAGGGACGCTTTTCATAGATTGTAATTAATCTCGATGAGCGCTCATTTGCTAGATCCAACGCCTTACTACCATTCATTTCATTGACGATAATTCCCGGCCAAAATAAAAGACCCATGCCGACATTGCGACCAGAAAAGCCTGTTTTTTCATCCACGTCTGATTTCAATATCTTTAAATCGACAATTTGTTTTGCTAGATCGGGGCATGAAAGATCGGCATCCCCAATTTGATTAACTTCGACTTTTTGATGCGTACAACCGGCAGCAAACGCAACGACACAACACAATGATAGCAATGATTTTCTTACCACACAAACTCCTGCAAAAAATAAACACGCCAGAGCATATACAATTCACACGCGGTGTCAATGAGTATTTAAAAGAATTTACCACCGCTACAAACAGCAGCTTTGATGGCTGTCAACGCCTACCAATGCGATAAGAAAGCTTAGTTCAACTCTTCAATGCCAATATTTTGCTTATCGACGACATCATGCATGCGGACAACTTTAGGCGCCTGAAATTCTTCGGTATATTCGATATGATCATATTGCTGAGTAATGGTGGTACTGTCAAAACGCTTGCATTGAGCATCCAACAATGCGCCATCTTCAATGGTCAATTTTTCATACATGATAACACCTGAAACCCTAGCGGTTTTAGAAAGTTTTACGTTTTTAGCTTTGATCAACCCTAAGGTCTTGCCTGCTATCACGATATTCTCAGAGACGATATCACCTTTAACATAGCCACTTTCTCTAACCGTTACGCTATGAGCGTGGATATTGCCCTCAATACTGCCTTGAATTTCAATGTTTCCGCCTTCTCCAACCAGATTGCCGAGAATACTCATGCTTTCTGCTATAATAGACGGCGTAACAGCCGTATTTTGAACAACGTGGCGACTTTCCCCTTTAGTGCTAGAAAACATACGTACCTGCCTTTAAAAATTTCTTAGGATCCACGGCGTCCCCATCCACCCTCACTTCATAATGAAGATGGCTCCCCGTACTCCGACCAGTGCTTCCCTGCAATCCGATCACCTGCCCCCTACGGAGGCGCTGACCGTTGCGTACGAAGATTTGACTTAGATGCCCGTAACGGGTGCTAACTCCGTTACCATGATAAATTTCCACAAATCGGCCATAAGCGCCGTAGCGACCCGCCCGAAGAACACGGCCATCCCCGGTTGTATAGACTTTACCGCCTTCAGGGCCAACAAAATCAAGGCCCTTATGAATAGCTAAAATATTTGTCATTGGGTCGCGCCTAACTCCAAACCCGCTGGATAAACCCGCAGACGGCATCGGCCTTGCAAATGGGAGTGAACGAGCAAGGGTTTCAAGCTTCATTAAATAATCAACTTTTGCCTGCAGCATCGACGGGCTGATTTGTGATGAAAACAACTTGCTCACCAAGGGTATGAATGGCCCACCTTGTCCGACTATTCCTTTTTTTTCGGTGACTAACTTTTGATCGCCAACGTTTAAATTATCAAGATCAAGCCCGGCAACGTCAAAACCATCTTCTACCGTATCGATTTTGCTCGACACATTATCATAAATTTCATTTAACAGACTGTTGGTCTGTTCCGATAATTGTTCAACTTTTGCATTTAGCTCTTTATCTGAATCACCCTTATTCTCAAGCTTTGATAATGGCTTAATCCGCTTGTCGCCTTTCTCAGCATCGGCGGTTTGATGCCCGTGTGTTGGACTTGATTTTAGATATTTGTTCAGTGTCTGCAAATGCTTCTGCAGCTCATCCATTTGTGCCACCAAATTTTTATTGGCTTTGGTCGCATGGACAATTTCGCCTTCCTTGGTTGTGAGCAGGGTTTCAAACACCACAAACTGACCACTTGCATACACCATCCAGGCAGTAAGAACAAACGCAACAGCCGCCACCGATCCTTGAAACCATGGATGCAAATGAATCGTAAAAATAGCGGCATCCGAAACCACAATAATGCGGCGGGGCTTAAACCACTTCTTTAACAAGCTGCGTATGTTCATAATAACTGTTTCAAAACGAGACATGTACCTGGAACCTTTAAATAACGCTTTAAATATGAAAAAAATATTAACATCTTCAGCTACGCAACCGAAGACAACCATCATACTAAAGCAAAAACCAAACAGCAAGCTTTTATGGTCGCAAGAATCGAAAACCTTTATAAATCAGCAGGTTTCAAGATCATTCTAGGTAGGATTATTATAATTTGGAGCCTCCCGTGTCAAAATAATGTCATGAATATGGCTTTCACGCAGTCCTGCCGAAGTAATCATCCTGAAGGTGCATTGGGTCTGCATGCTCGCTATATCGGCATTGCCAGTATAGCCCATTGCGGCCTTGAGTCCGCCAATCAGCTGATGGACAACGCCGGCTGCTGGCCCCTTGAACGGCACACGCCCTTCCACCCCTTCCGGAACTAATTTCATTGAATCACGCACTTCCTGTTGGAAATAACGATCTGCCGAACCTCTAGCCATTGCTCCTACCGATCCCATACCACGATACGATTTATACGATCGTCCTTGATATAAAATAACTTCGCCAGGGCTTTCTTCTGCGCCAGCTAAGAGCGATCCCACCATCACGCAATCCGCGCCGGCAGCGATTGCTTTTGCCAAATCACCTGAATATTTAATTCCACCATCGGCAATCACTTTGATCCCTTCTTTATGGCAGACTTCAACCACTTCCAGAATCGCCGACAATTGAGGCACACCGACACCCGCAACAATACGGGTGGTGCAGATTGATCCCGGGCCAATCCCTACTTTCACAGCATCTGCACCGGCTTTAATGAGCGCTTTAGCTGCCTCTGCAGTCGCAATATTGCCGCCAATCACCGCTACAGTGCCACATGACTGTTTAATGCGTTTTACTGTATCCAATACCCCTTGGGAATGGCCATGAGCGGTGTCGACAATAATCACGTCAACACCGGCATCTACCAACATCTGTGCACGCTCGAATCCTTTATCACCCGTACCCGTGGCCGCAGCAACCCTCAGTCGCCCCTGGGCGTCTTTACACGCGTTGGGGTGCGCATGGGAGCGCTCCATGTCTTTTACGGTAATCAGACCAATGCAGCGATACGATTTATCAACTACCAGCAATTTCTCGATACGATGCTTATGTAATAAGGTTTTAGCGACATCCCTATCGACATTTTCTTCAACCGTGACCAGATTCTCTTTGGTCATAAGCTCACTCACGGGCTGCTTGAGATTGCTGGCAAAACGGACATCACGGTTGGATAGGATTCCCACCAATTTCCCTGTCTTTTTCTCCGCAACCGGAATACCAGTAATTCGGTATTCCTGCATTAAAGCCAGAGCATCAGCTAAGGTGGCTTCAGGATGAATCGTCACCGGATTCACCACCATTCCTGTTTCAAATTTCTTTACTTTGCGGACTTCATCTGCCTGCTCTTCTGGGGTCATGTTCTTATGAATGCAGCCGATACCTCCATGCTGTGCCATAACAATGGCTAACCCACTTTCCGTTACCGTATCCATGGCTGATGAAATAAGGGGTATTCCCAATTTTATACCTGCCGTCAGGTAGGTTTCCGTTTTAGCATCAGCCGGCAAGATATTTGAATAAGCAGGGACAAGAAGTACGTCATCAAAGGTAAGGGCAGGAGTTCTATCGAGATTCATATTGGCAACCTTTCATCACCCAAGACGGGCGGTTAATTGAATGTAGTATGAAAGGGAACGCAAGGTACGCATTGAGAGCCTTTCACCTTGCGGATGTTTTATACCACAAAAACGCCCATAAATAAAGAATTTTATACAGTTTATGCAGATTTTAATTGCTTAGGTGCGTGATACACATTAATTACTTGCTATGCCCTTATTCATCTTCGAGGTTCTAAGATTATGCAATTAACACGTTTTTTCCTTCCTATACTGAAAGAAGTCCCTGCTGATGCGTCTATTGCTTCACACCAGCTAATGTTGCGTGCAGGCCTTGTCCGGCAATTGGTTTCTGGCATTTATAGCTGGCTTCCTTTGGGACTGATGGTTCTTAGAAATATAGAGACAATCGTGCGGGAAGAAATGAACCGTGCCGGTGCCATTGAGCTTTTAATGCCAACCATTCAACCGGCTGATTTGTGGAAAGAGTCCGGACGCTATGAAGATTACGGCAAAGAAATGCTGCGCATTGAAGATCGTCATGAGCACCCATTATTATACGGACCCACGAACGAAGAGGTGATTACCGATATTTTCCGTAAATCTGTCCGCAGCTATAAAGACCTGCCACTGAACCTCTACCACGTCCAATGGAAATTCCGGGATGAAGTGCGCCCGCGCTTTGGTGTTATGCGTGGTCGGGAATTTCTGATGAAAGATGCTTACAGCTTTGATGCCGATCAGGAAAGCGCCATCCGCTCCTACCAAACAATGTTCTTTGCCTATATTAACACATTCAAGCGCATGGGGCTAACTCCCATTCCCGTCAGAGCAGACACCGGCCCAATCGGCGGCAATCTCAGCCATGAATTTCATATTCTGGCCGATACTGGAGAAAGTGCACTCTATTATGATGCCGCCTATGAAGAGATGATGTTAGGCGACATCCATTCGTTTGAGCAGGCGACCTCACTTTACGCAGCCGCCGATGAAATGCATAATCCTGATAATTGTCCGGTTCCTGCCGATCGGTTAAAAGTGCGCCGCGGCATTGAGGTAGGACATATTTTTAATTTTGGCACGAAATACTCTAAGGCTCTCAATGCGAAGGTTACCACCAAAGAAGGTAAAGATGTCCTGGTTGAGATGGGCTCTTACGGCATTGGCGTCTCCCGTTTGGTGGGCGGCATCATAGAAGCCAACCATGATCAGCATGGAATTATCTGGCCAGAACCAATTGCTCCTTTCAAGGTTGGGATCCTTAATCTCAAACAAGGCGACAGCGCGTGCGATGCAGCTTCAGAAAAACTTTACCAATCCCTGGTATCTAAAAATGTATCGGTACTCTATGATGACCGCACCGAAGGCGCTGGCAGTAAATTTGCAACACAAGACCTAATCGGCACACCATGGCATGTCGCCATTGGGCCGCGAGGCCTGGGCGAGGGTGTGGTTGAAATTAAAAATCGACGGACGGGCGAGAAATCGAATGTTTCGGTTGAATCCGCCCTTAACCATTTAATTTAGTAAGGATGCCTCGAATGGCTCTCAGTTTTGAAACCTCTATTGCGTTTAAATATCTACGTTCAAAACGTAAAGAGGGCACCATTTCGCTCATTGCCGTTTTTTCGCTATTAGGCATTGGACTCGGGGTTGCCACATTGATTGTGGTCATGGCTGTGATGAATGGGTTTCATACCGAATTATTATCGCGTATTGTCGGCATTAGCGGTCACATTACCGTAACGGGCACGCATGAAGGGATCACCGAGTATGACAGCCTATCGAATACGATTCGTAAAGTTCCTAATGTTACCAAGGTTGTTCCCTTTATCCAGGGACAGGTCATGGTCACCGCCAACGGAGCCGCAACGGGTGCTTTGGTGCGTGGCTTTCGCTTAGACGACTTAAAAGGAAAAACCGTCATTTCTTCGCATATTTATGCGCCTGATCTTAATCAGTTCAATGAGCCTGATTCCGTTATTTTGGGACGAAATTTGGCGATGCACCTGGGAGTATCGCTTGGCGATATGGTTACCCTGATTTCACCACAAACGACGGCTACCCCATTTGGATTGGTTCCGCGCCTTAAATCTTATCGTGTGATAGGGATGTTTGAAATCGGGATGTACGAATATGACAACTCAACGATCCTGATGCCTCTGGAAGCGGCACAACTTTATTTTAAGTTACCCAATAAAGTCTCGGATTTAGAAGTCACCACAAAAGACATTAATCATACAGCTCCCGTTGTTGCTGCCATTCAGAAACAAATCGGTAGTTGGTTCTTTGTAACTGACTGGCAGCAACAAAATGCCAGTTTTTTCGATGCAGTGAAGGTGGAGCGTAATGTGATGTTTTTAATCCTCACCCTCATTATACTGGTCGCTGCCTTTAATATTATTTCAAGCCTGACCATGCTAGTACAGGATAAATCAAAAAACATAGCCATCATGCGTACTATTGGCGCGTCCCGCTTCAGTATCATGAAAATCTTCTTTATTTGCGGAGCATTTATCGGCGTTACAGGTACCGTCTTTGGTACCATTTTGGGTATTATTTTTTCTCTGAATATTGAAAATATCAGGCAGTTCTTGCAACAGATAACCGGGACCACCCTTTTTGATCCTGTCATCTATTTTTTAAGTGAACTTCCTGCGGAACTCACGTGGGGAACTGTTTTTAGCGTCATGGGTATGGCGCTCAGCTTATCCTTCCTCGCCACTATTCCTCCCGCATGGAAAGCTGCTAAACAAAATCCTGCGGAGGCATTGCGTTATGAATAACCCCATCATCCACCTGCAATCCGTTCATAAACATTTTATGCAGGGCGATAATCTGCTGGAAATTCTGGTTGATGTCAATTTATCGATTGCACCAGGTGAATTAGTGGCGCTTGTGGGACCTTCAGGTTCTGGCAAAACAACCTTATTACAAATAGCAGGGCTACTGGATGTGCCCACCAGTGGCGAAGCGATTATCTCGGGAAAACGCACCTCTGAACTTTCCGAACATAAACGCACCCTTATCCGCCGCTATGATCTTGGTTTTGTGTATCAATTCCACCATTTAATTTCCGAGTTCACAGCGCTTGAAAATGTGATGCTGCCGTTGCGTATTGCCGGCGGGAAACCTAAAGATATTAAAGAAACAGCCGTTCAAATACTAACCGAATTAGGCCTAAGCGACCGAATGGATCACACACCAGGACAACTCTCAGGTGGCCAACAGCAACGTGTTGCCATTGCCCGGGCAATGGTCCATAAACCCGCTCTTATCCTTGCCGATGAACCAACCGGCAATCTCGATCCCCACACGGCCGAAGATGTATTTGAAACCTTTATCAAAGCTTCGCGCGACCATAATCTCTCCGCACTGATTGTTACTCATAATCAGACTTTGGCCGAAAAACTTGATCGCAGAGTAACGCTGCATAATGGAAGACTAGAAGAGTTAAATAGCTAGAAGGTTTGCCGCTAATAAATCGATAGGTTTAAGACAGCTTAAAACGATCTTTCATAGTTCTCAACCTGGCAAAGTCGTCTACATTAGAAACGCGGAGAAACGGGTTACAGCGCTTTTCTATTCCTACGGTGGTAGGTATGGTTGGCAGTCCCTGTTCTCGAAGGGTTGTGGCATTGGCAAGATATGCCATCAAATCCTTATTGTTGGGCTCAACCATCGTAGCAAAGGCACCGTTCGCCAGGGTATATTCATGTCCGCAATAAAGTTTCACATCATCAGGATACGTGGCTATCGTTTGCAGGCTTGCAAAGAGTTGTGCCGGCGTTCCTTCAAATAATCGACCGCAGCCAAGCGAGAATAATGTATCACCACAAAATAAGGCATTCAGTTCGGGCACATGGAGTAGAGTCTGGCCAAGCGTGTGGCCCGGGGTATGCCTCACATCAAAATGGAAACGGCCAAGCCGGTAAGAACCCTTATCTTCCCAGGTTTCATCGATGGCTGGAATACGATGAGCATCCCCCTTATAGCCAATGACCTGACATGATGTTTGCTGCTTAAGCTCAACATTCCCATCCGTATGATCCCAGTGATGGTGTGTATTGATAATGTGTGTCAGCATCCAGCTATGCTTCTTCAGTTCTTTTAATATGGGATCGGCTTCTGAGGGATCGATGACGATGGTAGTATTCGTGGCATCGTCTCGCAATAGATAGGCATAATTATCCTTGAGAACAGGGATAACGATAAGTTGCATGATGAGCCTCTTTAATTCCCCAAAAGAAGCGTGACGCGACCTGCTCCCTTGAGAAGAAGGTCGCTGGATTCTTCTTTATTAACTATGAATCGGTTTTGAGAATGTCGCTAATGCTGCTTCTTTTACCGCCTCAGATAAGCACGGATGTGCATGGCAAATGCGGGCAATATCTTCAGATGCCGCTTTAAAGGCCATGGCCGTCACTGCTTCTTGAATCAATTCACCAGCCTGTGGCCCTACTATATGAACACCCAATACCATATCGGTTTCTTTGCAGGCAATGATCTTAACGAAACCTTCGGTATCCTGATTGGCCCGTGCACGGCTGTTGGCCATGAAACTGAATTTTCCGATATTAACCGCAATGCCCAGCTCTTTCAGTTGATCTTCTGTTTTACCAACGGATGCCACTTCTGGGTGCGTGTAAATCACACTTGGTACCAAATCATAATCCACATGTCCTGCTTGGCCTGCCATGGTTTCAACAGCGGCAATACCATCTTCTTCGGCTTTATGTGCAAGCATTGGTCCAGGAATAACGTCACCAATCGCAAAAATGCCTTTTACGTTGGTTTCAAAATGATCATCGACCAATACGCGTCCACGGTTATCTTTGATGACGCCAACTTCTTCGAGACCTAAACCATCGGTATAAGGACGACGGCCAACCGCAACCAGAACAACATCCGCTTTGATATTTTCACTTTCGCCTGTAGCCAATGATTCAACCGTTAGCGTTACGGTTTTACCGGATACTTTTGCCGCAGATACTTTAGCACCCAGCTTGAAGGAGAAGCCTTGTTTTTCTAACGTACGCTGGAATGCTTTACGAACATCTTTATCCATAAATGGCAAGATCTCTTGGGAATATTCAATCACCTGGACTTCTGAACCAAAACGGCTCCAAACGGATCCCATCTCTAAGCCAATAACCCCAGCACCAATCACCACTAACTTTTTAGGGACTTCCGATAAAGTAAGCGCACCAGTCGACGATACGATTCGCTTCTCATCAATTTCAACGCCCGGAAGAGATGATACTTCAGATCCGGTGGCAATAAGGATACGTTTGGTTTGAATGGTTTCGCTTTTGCCTTTACCAGCAGACACAACCACTTCGGTTGGCGATTTAATGTTGCCTGTACCTTGTATGTACGTAACCTGATTTTTTTTGAATAAGCCTTCAATCCCTTGGGTTAACCCTTTCACGACATTGTCTTTGTTAGACATAACCGTGGACAGGTCAAGATCCAGGCCTTTGATCTTGATGCCAAGATCATTGAAATGTTTAGCATCATGATATTTATGGGAAATATTCAAGAGTGCCTTCGAGGGAATACAGCCAACGTTTAAGCATGTCCCGCCTAAAGCACCGCGCTTTTCAACACAGGCGACTTTCATGCCTAATTGTGCTGCTTTAATTGCGGCAACATACCCACCAGGACCACCACCGATTACAACCAGGTCATATTGACTCATTGGAAAACTCCCTTTCTTACCAAACTAAACGTCTAACAATAAACGCTGAGGATCTTCTACATATTGTTTAATGCGCACCAGGAAGGTCACAGCCTCTTTTCCATCAATTAAACGATGGTCATACGACAGAGCCAGGTACATCATCGGACGAATCACGATTTGACCATTCACCACAACCGGACGCTCTTGAATTGAGTGCATTCCTAAAATAGCCGATTGCGGAGGATTAATGATCGGGGTCGATAATAATGAACCATAGACACCACCATTAGAAATAGTGAATGTACCGCCGGTCATGTCATCAACCGTTAATTTACCATCACGGGCACGCGCACCAAAATCAGCAATTTTCTTTTCGATCTGCGCGAATGACATTTGCTCTGCATTACGAATAATCGGCACAACCAGACCTTGTGGCGTACCAACAGCGACCCCAACATCACAGAAATGTTTATAGACGATATCGTCGCCATCAATTTGTGCATTCACCACAGGAATATCCTGTAATGCCTTAACGGCCGCTTTAACAAAGAACGACATGAAACCTAATTTCACACCATGGCGTTTTTCAAAACTGTCTTTAAATTCGTCGCGCAAGGCTTTGATCGCGCTAAAATCAACTTCATTGAATGTTGTTAAGATAGCCGCTGTATCTTGCGATGCTTTCAAGCGTTCCGCAATCCTTTGACGCAAACGAGTCATGCGGACGCGCTCTTCGAGGCGCGGGTTAGATTCATTTGCCGCAACGGTTGATGCCGCAACAGCGCCAGATCCTGATTCGACGACTTTGAGTACATCACCTTTTGTGGCTCTACCACCTTTACCGGTACCAGAAACAGCATCCGCATCTATTTGATTTTCCTTGGCAATTTTCTGTGCAGCAGGTGAAAGAATCTTGCTTGCTGAAGACGCTGCAGCTGGTGCAGAAATTGCTGCAGCTGGTGTTTTAGACGACGACAACGAAACAGGTGTTTCTGCCCGCGCCGGCGCACTGCCTGCTTTGCTTGGATCAATCGATCCCAACGTAGCTCCTGCTTTTACCGTAGCGCCTTCGCTGACTTTTAATTCGGTAATCATTCCAGCTGAAGGAGCGCTGACTTCAAGCGTCACTTTATCGGTTTCAAGCTCCATAATGACATCATCTGCCTTCACCGTATCGCCTGCTTTTTTCATCAACTTGGCAACCGTTGCTTCACTTACCGACTCACCCAGGGTAGGAACTTTGATTTCTACTGGCATGTTTTGCTCCAATATAGATTAATTATGATAAAGCAGTTTTAACTAAAGAAGCCTGCTCTTCGTTATGCACTTTTTGATAACCAACAGCTGGAGAAGCAGACGCCTTGCGTCCTACATAACCAGCACGCTTGGTTTTGGCATCGGCCTTCGCCAATACGTCTTCCAAAAGAGGCTCAACAAAGGACCACGCTCCCATATTTTTGGGCTCTTCCTGACACCACACAACTTCGGCATTCTTATAGAGCTTCAATTCTGCAATGATCTGGCTTTCTGGGAATGGATAATACTCTTCCATACGGATAATAGCGACATCTTTAATTCCCTCTTTTTCGCGGGCCTCATAGAGATCGTAATAAACCTTGCCACTGCATATCACAAGCTTTCTTACTTTTGCAGGCTTGAGATCGCTGACTTCCGAAATAATCGGTTTAAACGCTGTGCCTGTGATAAAATCATCCATGCTTGAAACGGCCAAACGATGACGCAACAACGATTTAGGCGACATGACAATGAGTGGCTTACGATAATTACGCAGCTGTTGCCGACGCAGAGCATGAAAATAATTGGCTGGGGTAGTGCAATTGACAACATGCATGTTGTCCTCAGCGCACAATTGCAAGAATCGCTCCGGACGCGCCGAGCTATGCTCAGGCCCCTGCCCTTCAAACCCATGCGGCAATAACATCACCAACCCGCTTAAACGCAACCATTTGGTTTCCGCCGAAGCGATAAACTGGTCAATCACCACTTGTGCCGTATTGACGAAGTCACCAAACTGCCCTTCCCATAAAACCAAATTTTTTGGATCGGCTTTGCTGTAGCCATATTCAAAACCAAGGACTGCATATTCAGACAACGTGCTGTCATAAATTTCAAGCTTCGCTTGTTTGTTACTGATTTTATTCAGTGGAATATATCGCTCATTCGTATCTTGGTCAGTCAAAACGGCATGTCGATGCGAGAACGTACCACGACGCACATCCTGCCCCGTAAAACGTATTGGCGTACCTTCCTGCAGCAATGACCCAAATGCCAAAGCCTCACCTGTTGCCCAATCAATACCTTGACCAGAAGCAACCATTTTAGCTTTTGCTTCAAGCTGCCTCTCAATTTTTGAGTTAATGGTGATATGGTTAGGTTTGGTTGAAATAACCTTGCCTACTTTTTTAAGTTCAGCGATATCGACACCGGTTTTTTCGTCTTTACGTTTTTTGCGCTCACCAGTAAGGCCTTTCCAGCTGCCATTTAACCATTCAGCTTCTGGTTTATAGGTATCCGCTGCTTTAAGTGCTTTTTCAAGATCACCCTTAAAGGTTTCACGCATAGTTTGCGAATCTTGTTCTGTTACAACACCCTCAGCTGCTAACTGTTGCGCATAGAGCACCGCAGTGGTTGGATGGACAGCGATAGACTTATACATAATAGGCTGCGTGAAAAGAGGCTCATCACCTTCATTATGGCCATAACGGCGATAACCGATAACATCCAGAACCACATCTTTTTTAAATTGCCGACGATAATCAAAAGCAAGCTTTGTAACATGGGCAACCGCATCAGGATCGTCGCCATTAACGTGAAAAATTGGAATCTGAATTCCTTTCGCCATGTCAGATGCGTACGTAGATGAGCGTGCATCCTCCGGATTAGTGGTAAAACCAACCTGGTTATTCACGATAATATGAATGCTACCCCCCGTTCCATAAGCATCGGTCCGGCTCAGCGTCAACGTTTCTGTCACCACGCCCTGTCCTGCAAAAGAAGCATCCCCATGTAATATCAATGCCATTGCTTTGTCCCAGCTCTGCTGGCCAATCCCCAAGGCATCCTGTCGTGCACGCACCCTTCCCACCGTTACGGCACCCACCGTTTCCAGATGAGATGGATTTGGCATCAGGGTTACGTGGATTTTTTTGCCTTCATATTCGCGCTCACACGTTGCACCCAAATGGTATTTCACGTCACCCGAGATATTCAATTCAGCAGGAAAAGCAGATTTACCCTGAAATTCTGAAAACATTGCTGCATATGGTTTTTTAGTCACTTTGGTGAGGACATTTAACCGCCCGCGGTGAGCCATACCAATAGCAATCTCTTCTATACCGTTTTTGGCAGCAACCGCCAATATCGTTTCAATAGAGGCTATGACCGTCTCGCTTCCTTCTACCGAAAACCGCTTTGTACCAGGAAATTTAACGTGAGCAAATTGTTCAAACGCTTCCGCTTCGATTAAATCCTGCAGTACTCGTCTGCGCTCTTCAGGCGTAACGCTATAATTTCCACGAGAAGACTCCATGCGCTCCGCAATCCACTCCCGTTCTTCAGAGGACAAAATATGCATAAACTCTACGCCGATTTTATCCGTATAGGTGTTGCGCAACGCAAGAATGATATCGTCCAATGTTCCTATTTGAAAACCGAGCTCTCCACCCATCTGGATTGGCTGACCACGATCTTGCTCGGTAAAGCCATAACGCGCAGGATCTAGTTCCTGACAGGGTGAGGGCACCTTAAGACCCAGAGGATCCAGCGTTGCCTCAAGATGTCCGAATTCTTTATACGCATTGATCAGAGCATGAATTGCCACCGTGCGTCGCAGCGCATCTGCATTAATCTCAGAAGCGGACGCTTTAGATTTGTCTTTATCTTTGGATGGCTTTTTTTCTTCCAGAGAATTGAAAAATCCCTGCCATTGCGCATCACCGGTTCCTTTAAATCCAATAATGGCATCGCCCTTTTTGGGCTCCCACGAAGCTCCCTGCAAACTGCGTTTTGCTTGTTGTGGAGACGCGTCTTTCAACTTACTGAAAAACACCTGCCAATCTTCAGAAACAGATTGAGGAGCATCCAGATAACGCTGATACATTTCTTCAATGTAAATAGCGTTCGATCCAAAAACAGCACTCGTGTTAAGAAACTCTTGGAGTGGTAAACGGTTTTTGCTCATATAAAACTCAGGCTTAGGTTAAGCAGCTTTCATCACTTTCAGCATTGTCTCGCCGATGGTCGCAGGAGAATCCGTAACAACCATACCTGCCGACTTCATAGCGTCGATTTTTGCATCAGCACCACCTTTGCCACCAGAAACAATCGCGCCAGCATGGCCCATGCGTCGTCCTGGAGGAGCTGTACGACCCGCGATAAACCCAACAACCGGTTTTTTCGTTTTTTGTGATTTGAGGAATGCTGCAGCTTCTTCTTCTGCGCTGCCTCCAATTTCACCGATCATGATTATACCCTGTGTCTCATCATCGCCTAAAAACAATTCCAGGCAATCAACGAAATTGGTGCCATTCACTGGATCACCACCGATACCGATACATGTTGTCTGACCCAGTCCAGCTGCCGTTGTTTGTGCAACCGCTTCATATGTCAACGTGCCAGAACGAGAAACGATACCAATTTTTCCACGCGTATGGATATGGCCTGGCATAATACCAATTTTACATTCACCCGGAGTAATGACACCTGGGCAATTAGGGCCAATAAGGCGCGTTTTGCTCCCACTAAGCGCACGTTTTACCCGCACCATGTCAAGCACAGGAATGCCTTCCGTGATACAAACCGCAAGCTCAACTCCAGCATCAATCGCCTCTAAGATGGCATCCGCTGCAAATGCAGGCGGGACATAAATAACAGATGCCGTAGCGCCTGTCGTATGAACGGCCTCATCAACCGTATTAAAGACTGGCAAATCAAGGTGTTTAGAACCACCCTTTCCAGGAGTCACTCCTCCTACCATGTTTGTTCCATAGGCGATTGCCTGCGTAGAGTGGAATGTACCTTGCTCTCCGGTGAACCCCTGGCAAATGACTTTTGTGTTTTTACCGACAAGTACTGACATTATGCGGCCTCCTTAGCAACGGCATTGACTACTTTTTGAGCGGCATCAGCCAGATTATCTGCTGATGTAATAGCCAAACCTGATTTATTGAGTATTTCTTTTCCAAGATCCACATTGGTACCTTCCAGACGGACCACCAATGGAACGTTCAAACCGACTTCCTTAGCTGCGGCAATGACGCCTTCTGCAATGATGTCGCAACGCATGATTCCGCCAAAAATATTGACCAGAATTGCTTTGACGTTTGGATCCGATAAAATGATTCTAAACGCCTCAATGACGCGCTCTTTGGTAGCACCACCACCCACGTCCAAAAAGTTAGCCGGACTTTGGCCATAGAGTTTAATAATATCCATGGTTGCCATAGCAAGGCCGGCACCATTGACCATACAGCCAATCGAGCCATCCATTTTTACGTAGCTGAGACTTGCTTTGCTAGCACGAAGCTCCATTGGATCTTCTTCGTTTTCATCGCGCATATCTTCGATATCTTTATGACGATAAAGTGCATTAGAATCAAAGTTAAACTTAGCATCCAGCGGGATAATTTCACCGGTACCGGTAACGACCAACGGGTTAATTTCCAACTGGCTAGCATCGGTTTCAACAAATGCTCTATAAAATTTGGCAGCCAATTTAACGAACTCTTTTAATTGAGCCCCTTCAAACCCCAAACCAAATCCAAGTTTTCGTGCATGGAAATCCTGGAATCCCGAAGCAGGATCGATGGACACCATTTGGATTTTTTCTGGATGATGCGCAGCCACTTCTTCAATATCAACACCACCTTCGGTTGACACCATGAAGGTAACGCGACTTGTTTCGCGGTCAACAACAATACCCAGATAATATTCTTTTTTAATATCCGTGCCCGACTCAATATAAAGGCGCTTTACTTCACGGCCTTCAGGTCCTGTTTGGTGCGTCACCAGAATTTTGCCAAGCATTTCTTGAGCAATTTCTTTTGCTTCATGCGGTGTTTTGCATAACTTAACGCCACCAGCCTTACCACGGCCACCAGCATGAATTTGCGCTTTCACAACAATGATTTTCGAACCAGTTTCGCTTTGGAGAATCTGCGCTTCCTTTTCGGCCTCTTGAGGCGTGAAGGCAACTCGGCCCTCGGGAACTTTTATGCCAAACTTCTTAAGAAGTTGTTTACCTTGGTATTCATGGATATTCATGACCGACCCTTTTGTGATCAAAAAAACAGAAAAAAAACGAACGCCCTCCGCAGGAGAACGTTCGCAACCATAGCACGAATGCTTGATTTTTCAAGCCTAATTTATTTTCAACTATCGTAATATTCTTATACTAGACGGTAAGAGTGATAGATGCAACCAAAGCCTTCACAGCCTCGACCGATTGATCGAACATCTTTTTCTCTTCGGGTGTAAGCTCAATCTCAACGATTCTTTCTACGCCGTTAGCGCCAATAATAACTGGAACCCCTACATACAGGCCTTTGACGCCATATTCGCCATTCAAAAGCGCCGCACATGGCAACACCCTACGTTTGTTTTCAAGATAGGATTTGGCCATTTCAATAGCCGATGCAGCCGGAGCATAATACGCCGAACCCGTTTTAAGGAGTCCCACTATTTCAGCACCGCCATCACGGGTACGCTGAACAATCGTATCGAGTTTTTCCTGGGTCATCCATCCCATTTTAATCAAAGCAGGAAGAGGAATACCAGCAACCGTTGAAAGGCGCACAATCGGCACCATGGTATCTCCATGACCACCCATTACACAAGCCGTGACATCTTCAATTGATACATTCATGGCATCTGCTAAAAAGTGACGGAAACGAGCAGAATCGAGCACGCCAGCCATACCCACGACTTTAGCGGCAGGGAACCCTGTTACTTCGCGCATCACCCAGACCATCGCATCAAGCGGGTTGGTAATCACAATGACAAATGCATGTGGTGCGTATTGTTTAATGCCTTCACCGACTATTTTAATGATATCGGTATTCGTATTCACCAGATCATCACGGCTCATTCCTGGCTTACGGGCAATTCCAGCGGTGACGATAACAACATCGGCACCTTTGATATTTTCATAAGAATCCGTGCCTTCCATTCGGCTCACATATCCATCGATAGCGCAGGTTTGCGACAAATCAAGTGCTTTTCCTTTGGCAACGCCCTCTGTTCTATCAAGCAATACAACATCCCAGTTTTCCTGGCTTGCCAAATGTGCCAACGTTCCACCAATATTTCCTGCTCCAATGAGAGCTACTTTAGGTCTTGCCATATCTAAAATCCTTATCTAAAACCATCAAAAAAAGCGACGCTTTAAAACGTTACACCCGAAAAAGAATAGTGAAAATTCCTTAACAAGTCGCTACTAAAATCCCCTTAGGAATTCATAGACTCGAAGAAATCTTCGTTATTTTTAGTATTTTTTAATTTACTTATCAAGAATTCGATTGCGTCCGCACCACCCATAGGCATAAGAATCCGGCGCAACATCCACATTTTCTGTAAACGGGCTTTATCCAGCAATAATTCTTCTTTACGTGTACCCGATTTGGTAACATCCATGGCCGGGAAGATACGTTTATCTGCAATTTTTCGGTCTAAGACAATTTCAGAATTGCCCGTTCCCTTGAATTCTTCAAAAATAACTTCATCCATTTTTGAACCCGTATCTACCAATGACGTTGCTATAATGGTGAGAGATCCTCCATTTTCACAATTACGGGCAGCACCAAAGAAACGTTTTGGACGCTGAAGTGCATTAGCATCAACGCCTCCGGTCAGTACTTTTCCAGATGAAGGAACAACGGTATTATACGCGCGGGCCAAACGGGTAATAGAATCAAGCAGAATCACTACATCATATTTATTTTCAACCAGACGTTTTGCTTTTTCGATTACCATTTCAGCTACCTGGACGTGACGTGATGCTGGCTCGTCAAAGGTAGAACTGACGACTTCGCCCTTAACAGAACGCGCCATGTCGGTTACTTCCTCTGGACGTTCGTCAATCAACAACACAATCAGATACATTTCAGGGTGATTTTCAGTAATGGCGTGAGCAATATTTTGCAACAGCATCGTTTTACCGGTACGTGGAGGAGCCACAATTAAGGCACGTTGCCCTTTACCCAAAGGCGATACCAATTCGATAATACGGGTGCTTAAAATATCTTTGGTTGGATCTTTTGTGTTGAGGTCAATTTTTTCTTCAGGATACAACGCTGTTAAATTCTCAAAATTCGCATAACGTGATTTTTCAATAGGTTTAAAATTGATCTGATCAATTTTTTGTAAGGAAAAATAGCGCTCTCCTTGTTTGGGTGCCCGGATTAAACCCGATACTGTGTCACCCTTACGCAAACCAAATTTCTTAACCTGAGCCGGTGAAACGTAAATATCGTCTGGTCCTGGCAGATAATTAGATTCAGGCGAACGCATAAAGCCAAACCCATCCTGCATGACTTCAACTACACCCTCTCCCTGTACGCCGCTATGCTCGTCTTCAGCAATATGTTTAAGGATACAGAAAATAAGATCCTGTTTTAGCATGCCACCTGCATTTTCAACCTGATATTTTTCAGCATGTTCCAGCAATTGTTCAGGAGATAATTTTTTGATATCTTTTAGATTAACTAAATTTCTTGGTTTTTCAGGTAGCGCAGTTTCATCGGGGCGTTGATCGCTTGCATTGCGATTTTCAGTATCAGACATAGGGATTCTCTTTTTGGAATAAATGGAAATTTGAATGGTGGGGGGGATATAATAATAATGATAATGACCGCTTTCTTCGCGATCCTGAGTATTATCCTATATAAAAACAATCATAAAGTCAAGTTTCATTAGTCTTTGCCTGTTAAGCATCCAGCCCACCTCTCACCCATTGGGAAATCTATTCCCAACCCTTAAAATGGCTTTACCACTGCTAAAATAATAATGACGATCATAAGAACGGTTGGAATCTCATTAATCATCTTGAAAAACCGTGCTGATTTTTTATGTTGGCCTATTTCAAAATCCTTGCGATATTTAGCTAACATCATATGGAAAGCAGCCATAATTAAGACCAAACCTAATTTTACATGCAGCCATTTTGGCATCCCATTTACAGCTATGATCATGATCAGTATTCCACCAAACAAAAAGGTGGCAATCATCGCCGGATTCATGATATAGCGCAATAATTTGCGCTCCATCGTTTTAAATGTTTGGTCTTGTTCCGACCCAGGCGTTGCTGCACAATGATACACATAAATCCTCGGCAGATATAATAACCCAGCCATCCACGAAATAACCGAAATCAAATGTAGTGCTTTAAACCATAGATAGGCATTTTCCATATAAATCCTTATTTACATTGTGTTGCTAATTGCATAAGCGCCAGGTGAGCTTGATTCAAACGCGTTGAATCATTTGATCTTGCCACTAAGGCTGTTCCTAATTTTCCCTGATGGATAAAAGGGTAGCTACCAATTTCAACATCAGGAAACTGAGATTGAATGTCTGAGAGACTGGCCGCAATCGTCCCTTCTGTCACCATCAACTCCACCGTTTTACTTTCAACTGGAGTTCCACCTTTTAACATCGGCTTAATGAAATCAAACATGGCTTGCATAATTTTAGGAACCCCTGCAAATACATAAACATTTTCAAGGTTAAATCCAGGTGCAGCACTAATGGGGTTATCAATCAATTGTGCCCCAGAAGGAACATACGCCATTTTAATGCGGGCTTCATTTAAATCGTCTTTGCCATAATGTTTCTCTAATCGAAGATAAGCCTCAGGGTGGCAAATCAATGAAACACCAAATGCCTGAGCTACGGCTTCTGACGTAATATCATCATGCGTGGGGCCAATTCCACCCGTGGTAAAAACATACGTCACCTTTTTTCGCAGTTCATTGATATGGCTGATAATCGTTTCTGTTCTATCAGGAATCGATCGAATTTCTTCCAGGTTAATTCCTAAAGCAACCAGTTGTTTAGCTAGATAATTGCCATTGCTGTCTAATGTTCGTCCAGAAAGAATTTCATTTCCGATAATCAATACTGCTGCTGTGTAAGGTGATTTTTCCATTATCTATCCCTGATTGTTCGAAGCACCGACTCAACATGTTCAATGGGCGTTTCAGGAACTATACCATGACCCAGATTAAATATCATCTTGTTTTGATCCAGCTGATGTAACATTCGCTGTGTTTCTTCAACTGCCTTTTTCGCATTGATCGCCAGAACCAACGGATCTAAATTTCCTTGAACAACTGTTTTTGATTGCAACTGTTTCATCGCATGGAGTGGAACACAAGTATCGATTCCAACAGCCTTAACCTGGCATTGCTCCACATAACGTTCATAATGATAACCGGCACCACGTGGAAAACCAATCACAGGAATATGCGGATATTTTTGTGCCAGGGCATGCACAATCTTAGCGGTTGGTTTTATGACCCATTGTTCAAACTCTGTTTCTGGCAAAATGCCAGACCATGAGTCAAATAGCTGAATTATTTCTACGCCTGATTCAATTTGTTTTTCCAGATAAACGATAATAGCATCCGTAAGCGTTTCAATTAATGTGGCAAATACCTGGGGATAACGATACGCAAATACGCGTGTTTCAGTGAAGTGATGATTACCTGAACCATTAATGGCATAGCAGGCTAACGTCCATGGCGCTCCTGAAAATCCAATAAACGCAACATGTTTTGGCAATTTCTGTTTGATCAAATCAATCGTCTCATATACGGGAGAAAGTGTTTGATGAAATCTATTTTCTGAAAATATCGGAAGTGTCTCTGCTGTTACTTTTTCAACAACGGGTCCGCCGGTTTTTTCAAATTTCACTTGAATATCTAGGGCATCAAGCACAACTAAAATATCTGAAAACAAAATAGCTGCATCAAGATCAAAACGTCTAAGAGGTTGAAGGGTTACTTCACAGGCAAGTTTTGGAGTATAACATAAGCTTAAAAAACTATCGATGGTTGAACGTATTTCACGATATTCAGGTAAATAGCGTCCTGCTTGTCTCATAAACCAGACAGGTGTCCTATGAGGCTTTTTACCTGATAAGGTTTGAAGCATGGCTTTGGAAGTGAGATCTGTCATGTTATATCCTGGTTCAATCTGAAAACGAAACAGGGATTATAACAAAAAAATATCTTATAGATATATTCTTTATATAGATAATTATAGTAGGGCGCGAATAACGAGGATAAGGTTATCCGCATGTTATCCTCAGAGTTATGCGCAATCTGTGAAAAAATGTCAATGTGGATAAGTGAGTGGATAATAGCGTAAGATAATGATGTTTGATGGTTACTTCTTTTCATATATATATAATGGAAAAAGAGGGTTTTTGAAGGAAAATTAATTATCCACAAACCAAGCCATGTGAATAACAGGGAAAATTAATTATCCACGTAAATCACGTTGTACACATTTAAAAACAGAAACAAAAAGATGTGGATAAACATTAGGATAAAAATGGTTAGAAACAGGGGATAACGTGAATAGCAAGCCATGCACGTAGTTGTGCGGTGGGTTGTCCTATAGAACATCCCCAGATTTATCCACAGCTAGTTTTTAACAATAGAAAAGATCACAATTGCTTGGGCAATAGGAAAATCGTCAGAAAGCGTGATATCAATTTGAGGGCGAAAACCCTTATTGATTTTTTCATCTAAAAACAGTTTCGCTTTGTTTTCTAGGATCAGAAGTGGTTTTCCAAGTGGGTCGTGTGAAACGATAATGTCAGAAAATTTAATACCGTTTCTAAATCCAGTCCCAAGTGCTTTAACACAGGCTTCCTTTGCAGCAAACCGTTTAGCCAGAAATGTTGCCTGTTTAATCAGGTCTTCTTTTTTAATAAGGCTGAGATCAGAATGTTCTTTTTTGCTGAGAATTTTGTTAAATGCACGTTGAGGATGGCGTTTTATTAAATCCACCATGCGTTGTATGTTAACAATATCGCTTCCAAGTCCAATGATCATATCCCTCGCGCCTTATTTATCAGCATTTTCATGTGACGGACACTTTCTGACAAACCCACAAAAATGGCTTCCCCAATAAGAAAATGACCAATATTTAATTCCACAATATCCACTATTGCAGCAATTGGTTCAACCGTGGCATAAGATATACCATGTCCTGCGTGACATTCAAGTCCAACTTGCTGGGTGAAGGCTGCAGCACGCATAATTTTTTCCAATTCTGTGTGTTGTTGTTCTGCTGTAGATGAACAATATTTGCCAGTGTGCAACTCTACGATATCGGCATCTAATTCTTTTGCAAGTTTGATATGTGCTATTTCTGGTTCAATAAATAACGATACTTTTATACCAGCTTGTTTGATGCATTGAATTTTTGTACGAAGATCTTCTTGAAGCACAGAAAGATTTAATCCTCCTTCGGTGGTAATTTCCTGGCGGCGCTCTGGCACAAAGCAAACGGCATGTGGTCGTGTTCTGAGTGCAATGGCAACCATTTCATCGGTGGCGGCCATTTCTAAATTCAGTGGCAAGCGTATGGCTGATTTAATACGCCCAACATCGCCATCAATGATATGACGACGGTCTTCACGCAAATGGATGGTAATGCCATCAGCTCCGGTGTCTTGTGCAAGCAATGCGGCACGCAAGGGGTCGGGATAATCTCCGCCACGGGCGTTTCGAATGGTTGCGACATGATCAATATTGACGCCAAGTCGAATCGGTTTCATAACTGCAACGTAATTAATTCTTTGAACCTCTTACACGCTCAACAGAATAAATGCAAGTCTCACTTCGCAACGCAGCCATTATGTTGTTTAAGTGGCCAGCTCCGCGGACTTCAATATCTAATATCATTTCAAAGAAATCATGTGAGCGATGCGTTATTTTTAAATTTCGAATATTGCCAAGGCCTTTATAAACAGACATTGCCAACGTGGCAAGGCTTCCTGCTTCGTGTGAAAGCACAACGCGGATACGGCCAATATGAATTTCATCATTGCTTTGTTTTTCCCAGGAGACGTCTACAAGTTGTTCTGGATTGTTGGCAAATGCTTCAAGTGCTTCACAATCGGTGGTGTGAATGGTTATGCCTTTTCCTGCATTCGTAATGCCTATAATTTCATCACCAGGAAGAGGATGACAACATTTTGCAAAATGAATGGCCATGCCAGGAACAAGTCCTTTAAGCGAGATAGCAGATTCTTTTTTGTCAGTTTTATCCTTAAATCGTAACAGCGAAAAAGCACTCTTGCGTTTGGCCAACGGTTTTTTATTAGGAAATAATCCGGTGGAAAGTTCGCTGTGTGAAATGGATCCATCACCAATGGCGCTGTAAAGATCATCTAATGTTTTGCGGCTGAAGATATGCAGAAGCGGTTCAATAATCGTATCATTAAACTCGATATTTTGTTCAGCAAGAATTTTTTTGATAATGGCGATGCCAAGTTTAACATATTCGCTTTTTTGTTGATCTTTAATGTAACGTTTGATTTCGGTTTTTGCTTTTCCTGTTACAGCAAAATCAAGCCAACCTGGAGAAGGAACCTGATTTTTTGAACGGATAATTTCAACCTGATCACCATTTTTTAATTCGGTATTGAGTGGCACCACACGCGAATTCACTTTAGAGCCAACGCAACTATTGCCAATATCAGAATGCACAGCATACGCAAAATCAACGGGCGTACTGCCAACGGGCAACATAATCACATCGCCGCGTGGGGTAAAACAAAAAACGTGATCATAATACATTTCGAGTTTTGTGTTTTCTAAGAATTCCTGAGAATCCGTGGCGTTTTCAAGGATATGCAGCAATTCTCTTACCCAACGATATTGTTTGCCCTCTTTATTGGTTGTGCCGGTTTTATAGCTCCAATGAGCGGCGACGCCTAACTCGGCAATTTCGTGCATTTCCTCAGTGCGAATTTGAATCTCGATAGCTTGTCGTTCTGGTCCCATGACTACGGTATGAAGTGATTGGTAACCGTTGGTTTTGGGTGTTGAAATAAAATCACGGAAAGAATTGGGAACCGTATGAAAATGCGTATGAATCACGCCGAGCGCCCGATAACAATCTTCAAGATTTTTAACGATAATTCTGAAGCCGATAATATCGGAAAGTTGTTCAAAGCTTACATTTTTTTGCTCCATTTTTTTCCAGATGGAGTAAGGCGTTTTTTCACGGCCATACACTTGTGCTGAAATTCCTTGGTTATCCAGCACTTTTGAAATGCGGTTAATAACGCGTTCAACAACGACATTTCCTTGTTGGCGTAAATAGTCAAAACGATTAACAATCGATTGGCGTATCTCTGGATAAAGTTCGGCAAACGCCAAATCCTGTAATTCATTTTTGATTTGTTGAATGCCGATACGTTCGGCAAGTGGTGCATAGATTTCCATGGTTTCTAATGCAATGCGTCGACGTTTGTCTGGAGATTTTACATATTTAAGCGTACGCATATTATGAAGGCGGTCAGCTAATTTGACCAGCAATACACGTATATCTTCCGACATGGCCAGCAATAATTTTCTGAAATTTTCAGCTTGGCGAATATGTTCAGGTTGATATTTGATCTTGGTTAATTTGGTGACGCCGTCAACAAGTTGCGCAATTTCTTCACCAAATTCTGTTTTGATATCTTCCAGGGTTATTTTGGTATCTTCAACGGTATCATGAAGGAGTGCAGTGATAATCGATGCGCTGTCGAGCTTCATTTCCGTGAGTAAGGCAGCGACTTCAATCGGATGAGAAAAATAAAGATCACCAGAGGCGCGCTTTTGCGAACCGTGAGCCTCAAGCGCAAATTGATAGGCTTTGTTAATGAGCGATTCATCCACATTGGGATCATAAGCTTTAATTAATTGCACCAAATCATATTGATGAATCATACGCCGTTATCCCCCTTACCCCACGAACATAGTAATCAAAACAATGATACGCTTTGATTAATCGTCAACGTCGAGATTTTCTTCTGATAAATAAGAATCGTCACCTTCATCAGTGTCGATATCACGCTCTTCACGGACAACGAGTGAATCCATTTCTTCTTTGATGCCGGCGAGAAGATCTGGTGAATCAGTTTCTGTTTCAAGAATATCTTTTTGCAGTAATTTTTGATTGTTGGTGACCAGCTCTTCGCGTAATTGTTCAATATTGAGTTTTGATTCAGCGATTTCACGCAGCGCAACCACGGCGTTTTTATCATTGTCGCGATTAACGTGCATACGAGCACCTGCCGACAAATCTTTTGCCCGCTGGCTGGCAATTGCCACCAGTTCAAAACGGTTTGGAATAATCTGTACGCAATCTTCAACAGTGATTCTGGCCATAAGACACCTATGTATGTAAAGAGGGTAAGAATACCCAAAGTGCAAGGAAATGCAATAAAAATGTGAATGAGCCCATATTTTATGTAGGCTCATGGCGTGGTGGGGATCTAAATTTGGTTGACTTACCTAGAGAATCTTATTTAATGGAGGCCAACAAATAAGGTCCCCCACGATGCCTCCAAAGCTCCCCATTTCCGTCTTTATTATTGCTAAAAATGAAGCTGATCGAATTTCCCATACCATCAAAAGTGTCCGGGATTGGGTCGATGAAGTGATCGTTATTGACTCAGGAAGCTCGGATGAAACGATTGTCGTTTCTGAGACATTAGGAGCGCGGACGGTATGGAATGCTTGGCAGGGATATGGTCCGCAAAAAGTGTTTGGCGAGTCTTTATGCAAGAATGACTGGCTGCTAAATCTGGATGCGGATGAAGAGGTCAGTTCGGAGCTTGCTGAGGAAGTTCAATCGCTTTTTAAGGCGGGAGAGCCGGACAGAAAAGGCTATATACTAAAAATAAAGGCGCTATACCGCTTCCAGAAGACACTGCCGAAATGGGCTCCAGGAACCAGGCAATTGCGCCTCTATCATAAAAAGTATGCAGGCTTTAAGGATTCAACGGTCCATGATTCTGTTGTAATGAAAAACAACCAGGAAACGAAAGAGTTGGATGGAGTTGTCATTCATCGTTGCTTTCGTTCGTACACGCATGCAACGGAGAAAATCAATTTTTATACGAGTATGCAAGCGGAAGATTTATTCAAACGGGGCGTCCGTTTTTCAAGTGCTTTTTTGATCATCACGCCGTTTATTTCGTTCTTTAAATGTTACTTTCTCAGAAAATATTTTCTCTACGGTGTTGATGGATTTATTCAAAGCTGTATCTACGCATTTAATCGATTGCTGCGTTTGGCGAAATTGCGTGAATTGTGGCAAGAGCATGAGCATGTTCAAATGAAAATCGACTAATATAGCCGGTGTTTAACGAACGATTAAGATGTTTTGTATACAATGTGGTCCTTTAGCTTAATAGGATAGAGTTTTATGTCAAAACAAGATGATCGAGTTTTGGGGGAAGTTGGGAATCCTGTTGGCAAAACGGAAACGGTGTTTGGTGCCATACATATGCAAAATGGAAGTTTTGAATCGCATGAACAGCGAACCGAATTAGATCCATTCAACACTTCGAAAAACAATCATCAACCGCAGAGAATCACTGAAAATTCACTCTTTAATGAGGGCAGTGTCAGCAAAGTTCGCTATGCAGGGCTTGCTTATGTATTGCAGCAAGAAGGTGAGCAGGATCCCAATACGCCAGTAGGCAAACATACTGGCAAAAAACTGACGGATCTTTCACAGAATGCCGGTGATTTTTTTAAGGAACCTGCTGTTGAGGCCTATTTAACAAAACGTTATGGAGAGTCAACAGCAAAAGAGGTCCAGGGCTTCATTCAGAATTTATTTAAAGGTGGAGGCAGTGAACAAGCAACCTTAGCCGATCTGACGACCCATTATGCTGGAGTTGGAGATTTAACGCGCGATCAAATCAAAATGTTTGATAAGCAGGGCGTTGAAAAACAGTATACCATGCCAGAACTTTTATTATGTGTACCTGAAAAAAAGGACGGCATTCCACGCGAACGCGAAACTGGAAAACCCTATGCGTTGAATGATCCCAAGATAGCCGATAAGGATTTAAGTAAAGGCCAGTACGGTGTTCATCAATATAGCAACCTAGGATATCTGGTATTGGGTGTTGCTATTGAAGCGGCCCATTATAAGAAAACAGGGGTCGTAAAGGATCACACGATCTTGCTGGATGAGTATATGTTGCATCCTACGCAAGGTAGAACAAAAGATATGATGGATGAAAAGAAAATTTCTTTTGATTCAACCCAACCCCCGGGAGATGATTTTCACAAAGATAATGTTATTAAAGCAGCCCATGGAGAAATATTGCCAAATGGGTCTCTGCGTGCAGCGGATGTTACTAAATTTAATGGAACGAATATGGCAGGAGGCGTGTTTACCTCTGCTAAAGACAGTGACACATTTTTTAAAGAATATTTCCGTGGTTTTAAAGGAACCTCAGAATATGGAGGAGAAAAAAATATATTTTTTACGGATGCTACCATCAATGCTATGGATCAGGAGTGGAGAAAGCATCCTCCATGTGATATAAATCAAAATGTTGACCGTTTTCAAGGGCCTGGTTTTAATGTATCAACTGCAAAGGGGGCCCCCGATAGACGGCCTAGCGCTGACACTCCCCTCACATACGATAAGGACGGTGATGTCTATGGGTTTAGAACCTTCATGACATTTGATCCTGCATTACAAACAGTTGATTTGGCTGTGTTTTGTAAAGAATCCGTATCAAGGCCGACACAAGAGCTTGCTCAGAAATCATCTGTTCTTCAGGATGCCCATCGACCGCCTCTTCCTCAGGAAATACTAAGCGGATTAAAGGGCGTTCAGCAACAAAGCCATTCAGGACCGCCCAGTTCAAAGCCGCCGGAAACCCCAGAAATCAAACCCGTTAACCGCCATATTTCCAAGTAACAGCTCTGTGTTTTCTTGTGCGGGAGGAGGCATTAAGGATGCCGCACATTCTGCAGTGTAGAAAATTGATGAAACAGTGAATCAAGCACCGAAGCCTTCACGGCATCATTGAGCCAAAATGTGTAAAGATAGCGCCCAAACATAGGTGTTAACCACGAAAGAGTGTGGGTGCCACGTGTTTGTTTCCAACCGGCCGAAATCGCCCTTCTGTACATAAGGCGGCGATAAGATTCTGCGCAGTCGGGATTATCGGCAAGTGCATAATAATAGGCAAGAAACCGATCGTGGTTCAGCTGTGATTTGTTTTGCGACAGATTACCAATTTCAATAGGAACGAGATTGACGATGGCCGGTGTGCTGATAAAACGGGCCGCCTTTATCGCCAATCGCACTGGCAGGGATTCATCTTGGATAAAAATCCTTTCATCAAAACCGCCTGCTTTGATAAACAGGTTACGTTCTACCAGAGTACACATGCGTTTATACCGCCCTGTTAAAATACTGTGTAGCGGATCTTTGTGGGTAAAGCAGACATCGGGATCGTCGATGCGCCATGAAAGCAACTCTTTTCCTGGTTTACCTGTTTTTTTCCACGTGCCATAGATAAAATCGCCATGGTATTTGCTGAGCATGTCATGCATCACCTGGATTGCATTTTGGGGTACCACGTCATCATGATCAAGAAAATGCAGATACGCACCGTTTGCCAGTTTTGCGCCCTGGTTTAAACGGACGCTGGGGCCTTTATTATCGGAATTGGTAACAATGGTGACGTTAGGCATTCCTTGTGTTAATTGACGAATCACCTCTACCGAATCATCTTTGGAGCAGTCGTCTACAAAAATAAACTCGCGTGAAAGCTGAGTATCCTGATGGATCAAGGATGCAATGGTATCGGGCAAATAATCTCGTTTGGTATATACGGAAACAATGTGGGAAACATCAACCATTTATTCTACCCTTATTCCTGGTCGTTCTGGTTCTTGGTATAGCCCCTAATTCCTATTTCATCAAGCTGTTCATTGCTTTTGCGCTGAAGACGGGTTTGTTCATTGGATTGATGTTGGTCAAAGAGCAAGTCCGCTTTTTTCTTTTCGCTAAACGCATCAAGAATTTGTTCTTCCATCACGGCAATGCTTGCTTCGACTGTTGCTAATGATTGGCCAAGTGCAGTAATGGTGCGCTGAGAGTGCTGAACGAAACGGATGTAAATGGGATGAAAAGAAATATCATCACCCAGTTTCGATTTTTCTTCTTCAAGTGTGTTTTTAAGGCGGACAATTGATTCTTCAAGCTTTTCCTTGTGATCATACAACGTGGCGATATCCTTTTTTTTGCTAAGGATGGTATGTTCATGTAAGCGAGCCAGGGTTTTTAGGAATTGCATGGTGTGTATGGAACGTGAAAGGCCAAAGGTGTATGTGGAAACGATCTTCAGGTGGCCACGCCACCCGAAGCTCCGCAGGAGCGAAGGATGGTCGGAACGGCGGGATTTGAACCCACGACCCCTAGTCCCCCAGACTAGTGCGCTACCGGGCTGCGCTACGCTCCGACACTAAACAACGATTACTACACGGTCTCAGCAACAACATAACGTTCATTCAAGCGTTGGAGCTTGCTGCGAAACGTTTGCAGTTCCTGATAAATCCGAGTCAATCTGGCTATATCTTGCCGCTCTACGAGTATTTCTGCAAGTGTTTTATTCGATGTGGTTAAAGATCCCGTGGCGGCTTCGGCAGATGGAGGAACCGGAATTTCCTCAGGAGCCTCATTATTTTTTAGAAAACGCTGAGCCCCTTTGATGGTCATTCCTTGTTGATAGAGCAAATCTTTGATGGTTCTAATCGCGTTGATGCTTTCGGCATCATAAAGACGTCGACCATTACATTTAATGGGACGGATTTGGTTTTTGAATTTACCCTCCCAAAAACGTAGAACGTGTGTGGGAAGGTCGAGAATCTCTGCGGCCTCCCCAATGGTTCTGAAGGCATCGTGCGTTTTAGATCCCATGTACCCCGCCCCAACGATTAGGTATTAATTTGATTCTTTAATGTTTTGGAAGGATAAAAACTAACCACGTTGCGAGCAGAGATAAGTGCTTCCTGTCCAGTTTTAGGATTGCGGCCTTGCCGAGGTTGTTTTTTGCGAACGGTAAAACTACCAAAACGAGGAATTTTCACGTGGCCTTCATTTTTCAAAGAATCTGAAATTCCATCAAGAATCGTGTCAACCAGGACGAGTGATTCGGTAAAAGGAATACCAACCCGGCTATAAAAAATATCAGCTAAATAAGCGCGCGTAACAGTTTCAGTCATAAATTCTCCTTCGACATCCTCACTCTAACCTTATTCATAAATTCCGTCAAGGTCTTGTATCATAGGGTATTTCGAGGTGGAGTACTGCTTGATTGATTAATTCATTTAATATATCGACTACTGGTTGTTCTTTTGAGACCATACCAACGCTTTGTCCGGCCATTAGAGAGCCGTTTTCAATGTCGCCTTCAATAACCGCCTTTCGCAACGCCCCGGCCCAAAAATGTTCGATAGCCAACTGAGCTTCAGGCTTAGTGAATTTACCTTCTTTAAAGTCTTTGATGGTTTGAAGTTGAAATTCCATAAACCGACGCGATGCATTATTGGTAATAGCCCGCACGGGAATCACCGGAAATTCGGGATCAATTTGTATCGATGGGATGGCGTCTCGTGCATTGGCTTTGATAAAAGCACGTTTAAAATTGGTGTGGGCGATTGATTCGCTGGCACAGACCAAGAGTGTACCGATCTGACAGCCACTAGCTCCCATTTCCAGGTAAGACACCATGGCTTCGCCACGTCCGATTCCCCCGGCGACAAAGATGGGAACTTTTTGTCCTAATTCTGGCAGAATTTCCTGAGCCAACACCGATGTGGCAACGGGGCCAATATGCCCACCTGCTTCCATGCCCTCGATGATTAAGGCATCTACACCATCTTTAATTAATTTCTTGCCGATGGCAAGGGCTGGAGCAAAGCCGATGACCTTAATGTTTGCGTTTTTAAGCAAGCTGATATGCTGAGAGCGCGGGAGCCCTCCTGCCAGTACCACATGTGAAACGGACCGATCAATACAAACATGAATCAGCGCTTCTAGATCGGGGTGCATTGTGATGAGATTAACACCAAATGGTTTCGTGGTAAGTGCTTGGGTTGCCATGATTTCGGCTTCAAGCAGCTTGGGTGTCATGGAACCGCAGGCGATAACACCAAACCCTCCAGCATTCGAAGTGGAGCTGACCAAATGGCGCTCAGAGACCCACGACATGGCGCCGCCGAGGATGGCGTAATCCGTTCCTAAAAATTCTTTGCCACGTTTCCATAACGTTTCGAGGCGCTTTAATCCAGTTGAATTCATAATTTATACCTAATCGATTAAGACGATGGTTGCATCATTGCGTTGCCAGTCGTAATATAGTGAAGGAGCGTCGGCTGTTCCAGAGGAATTTATGTTATTAGATATTTTAAATACGCCCACTACAGTGGAGAAACAAGCAGATTCAATAGGAAATCAAAGGCTTATGCTTGCGGCTTCATCGTGCAGTCACGGATCAAATAGCCAAGGAAGAAGAGCTTATCCGCAAACTGGAAGAAGTTGACCAGGAGCTTCAGAAGGCCAAACTTCAATGTCGTCACTTAACAGATGAGTGTCAGCGATTAAAAAAACAAAACACCGAAATGGCTGGACAATTTAAAGATCTTTCACAGGATATCCAGCAACCGCTATTGGAATTGGAAGATATTTTGGAGAAGTATCATGGCCCAAGTTGAAATTAAAATCGGCATGTATCATTATCAGATTGCCTGTAAAGATGGTCAAGAAGAGCATTTGCATGATTTGGCCAGACGCTTTGATCAAAGAGTAACGGATGTGGCGGGTTCTCTCAAACGTGGTGCAGACATTAAGACGATTGTGACGGCCAGCCTGTTTATGGAAAATGAAATAGAGGAATTGCGTCAAAAAATGGAGCGTTTAAAACGCCAGGCTGAAGAAGCTGGCGCTAAGGCAAATCGGTCTCCCGAATTATCAGAAGTGATGCGTTCATTAGAAGCTATTGCGGAACTCTTGGAAAAGCGCTAGAGTAGAGATGGGAATGGATGTCTGCTAGGCGCGTTATAGGTCTAATTTCCCAGGAGCCAATACTCATAGTATGGGAGCCGTCTCTTTCATTGGCTGTGGCCTTGGAACATGGTTACCCACCTTTACATAAAGGGTCTCGTGAGGACATGTACACAACGGCCCCGGTGGTGCCATTCCTAATTTTCGGGTTATTTCCTGGATGAATACGACGTTTAAAACGATACTGCGAAAGCATCATTATCAGCTCATGGCGAAGCTGGGAACGCAAGAGCGTGAAAAAATGGACCTCCAGATTTGTGACCATTTTAAACGGCATATTTCGTTGCCTAACCATGCTGTGATCGCCGGTTATTCTCCTATCAAAAATGAGTGCAGCCCTCTTCCTATCCTCGAGGATTTAGTAAGATATCAGCACGTGCTTGCATTGCCAGCCATCCTTGGCAAAGGAAAGCCATTGGTGTTTAGGGCGTGGTGTCCTGGTGATGCAATGGATGTTGGGGAATATGGTATCTTGGAGCCGCGTAACGATGCTCCTCTCGTTAATCCTTCGGTGCTGGTGGTTCCGATGGTGGGGTTTGATGTCAACGGATACCGCTTGGGTCATGGTGGTGGATTTTATGATCGAACCATCGAAATGATACGAAAACATCAATCGCTTTTATGTATAGGGATCGCCTATCATTTTCAACAGATCGAACGGTTGCCGGCTGAAGCGCATGATTGTCGAATGGATTATATTGTAACCGATAAGGAAGTGCTTGCGTTTTCTTAGGGTGAGAGGATAAAATACCATCTTATGTGATTTTATATGATTTGATGAGGAGTTTTCATGGCAGGACATTCGCAGTTTGCAAATATCAAACATCGAAAAGATGCTCAAGATAGAAAGAAGGCCGGTAGATTTACGAAAGTAGTAAGGCAGATCGTGGTGGCCGCAAAAGAAGGCGGGCCTAATACCGACTTTAATGCTGCTTTGCGGGGAGCTGTTATCGCTGCACGCGCGATCAATGTTCCTAAAGATCGCATTGAAGCGGCCATCCGCAAAGGCAGCGGTGAAGGGGAGGGAGATAATTACGAGGAGGTGCGTTACGAAGGTTATGCCCCTGGTGGTATTGCCCTTGTTATTATTGCGCTCACGGATAATCGTAACAGGACGGCTGGAGATATTCGCTCCGCTTTTACCAAATTTGGTGGCAATTTAGGCGAAACAGGCAGTGTCAGTTTTATGTTTGATAAAATTGGTTTGTTGGAATACGACCTATCGGTTGCCAGTGCTGACCAAATGTTTGAGGCGGCACTTGAGGCAGGAGCAACGGATTGCCAATCAGATGAATCGGTCCATGAAATCGTCTGTAATCCAGAGGAATTCAGTGTTGTTCGCGATAGTCTTGTTGCCAAATATGGCGATCCTAAAACGGCGCGGTTAAGCTGAGCGGCCAAAAGAAAGATTGATCGTTGATTCTCTCGAGAAAGCCGAAAAATTGTTCAAACTGATTGATGTTTTGGAAGATAACGATGACGTGCAAACGGTAGAAGGCAATTTTGAAGTACCAGACGACATCGTTAACAGCATGCAGGTATAGTTGTGAAGCAGGGTGAGCACCGCTATCGCGTCTATTACGAAGATACCGATGCTGGGGGTGTCATGTATTATGCCAATTACCTCAAATTTGCAGAGCGCGCACGAACCGATATGCTGAGGGACATGGGGATCATTCAATCGCAGTTGTGTAATGAACTAGATGTGCTTTTTGTGGTGCGGCGTGTGGAGATGGATTTAATAAAGCCGGCGCGGCTAGATGATGAGCTTACCATTTGTACGGTTATTGAACAACTGAGGGCGGCTAGTCTTACCATGAGTCAAACTATTCACTCTATCGAACAGAGGCTGACAACGATTTTAGTCGAAATTGTCTGTGTGGATAATCGTTTTAGGCCAAAGAAATTGCCGGAAGTGATCCGAAATAAATTAGGGGGTTCCCAATGAGTCGTTTACAAAAAATAGGGTGTGTAGCCAGTGATGCCGAGTTGGCAAGACGCAAATTAGCCTATTATCTAAAGCGCTATGGGTGGGTTGACATGGTTGCTACCGGTAATCATGAGGTTGATCTCGTCGTGGCGTTAGGAGGCGACGGCTTTATGTTGAGAGCGCTGCATGATTATAAAGACACAGGCGCTAAATTTTATGGTGTTAATTGCGGAACGGTTGGTTTTCTTATGAATGACCGTGATGATGATTTGCTACAAGATAATATCGAGCAGGCCGTGGAGACGCGTTTTCAACCATTGTTAATGACGGCAGTGAGTGTGACGGGGGAATCTTATACGCGTTTGGCTTTTAACGAAGTGTCGTTACTTCGGGAAACGCATCAAAGTGCAAAAATACGTATCAGCATTGATGGTGCCGTTCGCTTACAGGAGTTGGTCGGTGATGGAGTGCTGGTGGCGACGCCCGCAGGAAGCACGGCTTATAACATGGCGGTGCAAGGCCCCATTATTCCTCTGGACGCAAGATTGCTTGCATTAACGCCGATTAGTCCGTTTAAGCCACGAAACTGGCGGGGGGCTCTTTTGCCACAAACATCGACCGTTGAATTTGAAGTACTAAAGCCGGAGCGTCGCCCGGTGAGCGCCGTAGCGGATTATTTTGAAATCAGGGATGTGGCGAAAGTAAAGGTATGCGAATATCCACAGGCATCAGTGACGGTATTATTTAATGCCAACCATTCGTTGGAAGAGAGGGTGATTAAAGAGCAGTTTATGCTATAAGCCCTTGCGAAACACAACGCCTTAGGGTAATTTCTTCATAGGCCCCGTGTCGCAGATGGTATTGAATCGTGCCCACTTAAGATATAGCTGCAAGCCATGGTTGGGGAACCCAAAAGAATAACAACAACAGTAGGAACTTATTATGAGCAAAAACACTACGCCAGACACCAACAAAGCAAAAGCCCTTGATGCAGCTCTGTCTCATATCGATAAAGCATTCGGTAAGGGAGCGGCAATGCGTTTGGGAGAGCGTCCTAATATTAAAGTGGATGTTGTGTCTACGGGATCGCTTGGTTTAGATATTGCCCTGGGTATCGGGGGCTTACCACGCGGAAGAATCATTGAAATTTTTGGCCCAGAAAGCTCAGGAAAAACAACGCTGACACTGCATGTGGTGCGTGAAGCGCAAAAGGCAGGTGGAGTATGCGCTTTCGTAGATGCAGAACATGCGCTTGATCCTGAATATGCGCGCAAAATTGGTGTAGATATTGATCAGCTGGTGGTATCGCAACCTGATACCGGTGAACAGGCGCTTGAAATTGCTGATACTTTAGTGCGTTCTGGTGCTATTGATGTGCTGGTGGTTGATTCGGTTGCGGCACTGGTTCCAAAAGCAGAAATCGAAGGTGAAATGGGGGATTCCCACATGGGATTGCAGGCGCGTTTGATGAGCCAGGCTTTGCGTAAATTAACGGCGTCTGTTTCGCGTTCAAATTGTATGGTGATTTTTATCAACCAGATCCGGATGAAAATAGGGGTGATGTTTGGTAATCCAGAAACCACCACAGGAGGGCATGCGCTGAAATTCTATGCATCCGTGCGCCTTGATATCCGTCGTGTTGGTTCGGTAAAAGAGAAAGACGAAATTACGGGCAGTGAAACCAATGTCAAAGTGGTAAAGAACAAAGTCGCGCCCCCCTTCAAGCAAGCTAAATTTGATATTATGTATGGCGAAGGCATTTCGAAGTTGGGTGAAATTGTCGACCTGGGTGCGTCGTTAGGGATTGTTGAAAAATCAGGATCATGGTTTTCTTATAGCAGCGTACGGATTGGTCAGGGCAAAGAAAATGCGAAACAATATCTGCGTGATAATCCATCGATGGCAGATGAAATCGAAGGAAAAATTCGTGCACATGCCGGTTTGTTAGGACAAATGGATGAGGCCGAAATAAAAGAACATGAAGAGGAAGACGCTTTAGAGGCGGCGCTCTAAATTAGTGAGGAACTGAAAATGTATACCGTAAATGATATAAGGGCTGCTTTTCTAGGCTATTTTGCCAAGAATGGACATGACGTGGTGCCTTCGTCGCCACTTGTGCCTCATCACGATCCGTCGCTTATGTTTACGAATGCGGGTATGGTGCAGTTTAAAAAAGCATTTACGGGTACAGAGAAGCTGCCTTATGTAAAGGCAGCCAGTTCGCAGAAATGTGTACGCGCCGGCGGCAAACATAATGATCTTGATAATGTTGGTTATACGGCACGCCACCACACCTTCTTTGAGATGCTGGGCAATTTTTCCTTTGGTGATTATTTTAAGGAAAAATCAATCCATTATGCCTGGGAGTTTATTACCAAAGAAGCTGGCCTCCCCCGTGAGAAGCTTTATGTAACGGTGTATCATACCGATGATGAAGCCTTTAATTTATGGAAAAAAATCGCAGGATTTTCGGATGATCGGATTATCCGTATTGCGACCAGCGATAATTTCTGGTCTATGGGTGATACCGGACCATGCGGTCCATGTTCGGAAATATTTTATGATCATGGCGACCATATTCCTGGAGGGCTTCCTGGGACACCTGACGAGGATGGAGACCGTTTCATCGAAATTTGGAATTTGGTGTTCATGCAATATGAACAGCTTTTAGGTGGTGAGCGTATTAATTTACCTAAACCATCGATTGACACTGGTATGGGATTGGAGCGGATTGCTGCCGTGATTCAAGGTGTGCATGATAATTATGATATTGATTTATTTAAACATCTTATTAAAACCTCCCAGGAAATAGTAGGAGATGGTGCTAATAAACATCGCGTATCTCACCGCGTTGTTGCTGATCATATCAGGGCGAGCTGCTTTTTAATGGCCGATGGTGTTATGCCGTCCAACGAAGGGCGAGGTTATGTGCTGAGGCGTATTATGCGTCGGGCAATGCGTCATGTCTATCATATGGATTATCATGAACCGATGTTGTGCCAGCTTGTGCCTACGCTTGTAGAGCATATGGGAGCTGCCTATCCCGAATTGCTTCGTGCCCAACCCATGATTGAAGAAAATTTGCGCCTTGAAGAAGAGCGTTTTGGTGAAACATTGGGACGTGGTATGAAATTGCTGGATCAGGAGGCTGGGCATTTATCCAAAGGTGCACAGCTTGCTGGCGATGTGGCTTTTAAACTCTATGATACCTACGGATTTCCGTTAGATTTAACGGTGGATATTCTACGTGGGCGTGGCATTAGTGTCGACGACCAAGGTTTTGCTGCGTCGATGCAGGAGCAGAAAAAACGTGCTAAAGCGGCATGGGTAGGATCGGGTGAAAAAGAGACGGACGTATTATGGTATGATATTCGCTCTCAGGTGGGCGTTTCAGAATTTGTAGGATATGGTTCTACGTCTGCTGAGGCCATTGTCCAAGCGATGGTTGCCGATGGAAAAATAATTGAGCAAGCGTCTGCCGGTGAAGAGGTGGTGGTGATTCTGAATCAAACGCCTTTCTATGGTGAATCCGGCGGTCAAATGGGTGACCACGGTACATTACAAGCAAACGGCCTCGTGGTTGAAATTAAAGATACCCAGAAAAAATTAGGGGATCTTATTATTCATTTTGGCACGGTTTTGCAAGGAACTATTAAAACAGGCCAGACCCTTACCGCCTCTATTGATATTATAAGAAGGGATGCACTGCGGTCGAATCACTCAGCAACCCATCTTCTTCATTCGGTTTTGCGTGAAGTTCTGGGCTCGCATGTGGTGCAAAAAGGATCGTTAGTCGCTGCGGATCGTTTGCGTTTTGATTTTAGTCATAATAAATCATTAACAGCCGAAGAAATAACGGCCATTGAAACCAAAGTAAACCAGTTGGTGATTCGCAATACCCCAGTTAATACGCAGGTGATGAAACCTGAAGATGCTATTAAAAAGGGCGCTTTGGCATTGTTTGGTGAAAAATACGGTGACCAGGTGCGCGTCGTCGATATGGGGCAAGAGCAATACGAAACACATCCTTACTCAGTCGAGTTATGTGGTGGTACCCACGTGAAGGCAACCGGTGATATTGGCTATTTTAAAGTGCTGGGTGAAGGTGCGGTGGCTGCTGGTATTCGGCGGATCGAAGCGACCACAGCCATGCAGGCATATCAAATGGCCCGTTCGCAGGACGTCTTGCTTCAACAAATCGCTGGACTTTTAAAGGCCACGCCTGCTGAACTTGTGACCCGCATTCATGACCTGATGCAGGAACGCAAGAATCTTGATAAAGCGCTGAGTCAGGCACGAAAAGATGCTGCCCTAGGAGGCGAGGGTGATACGCTTCAGGTTGAGCAAATAAACGGCATTTCCGTGGCAGCTAAAATCCTCCAGAATATCCCAGCTAAAGAATTGCGTGATATTGCTGAAAACATGAAAAAGCAAATGACCTCTGGAGTTGTGGTGGTAGCAAGTAATACCGATGGTAAGGCGGCTATTATCGTGACCGTCTCTTCCGATTTAACCGGAAAAATAAGTGCAGTAGAGCTGGTGAAGGCCGGTACAGCCGCTGTGGGAGGGGCTGGCGGTGGGGGTAAACCCGATTTTGCCCAATCTGGTGGTCCGCAAGGTGAGCATATTGATCAAGCACTAGCGGCAGTCAGAGAGAAATTGCAATCGATTCTGTAATCGTGAGGTTGCCTCTATTTCCCTCTTGGAAGATGGATAGCCACGTGGGTTATTATGTTTCTCCAGTCGTATAAAAATTTAGACACGGATTGTCATCTTGTTTTCAAGCAGAATGAGCCGTGGGCGCAAGGACATCAATGTCATTAATAACATTGGCATGATACGTGACATCGCACCGATATGAATCATTGCGAAATAGGACGATGATGCGTTTCCGAGGTTCTGTGCTTTAATTATGGTTTTTGGGGTGGTAGTAAGTCATCCAAATCGTCGAGGTCATCAAATGAATCGTCACTATTGTCGTCATCATCATCGTCGTCATCGTCATCAAGATCGTCAAACAAATCGTCATCATCATCAAAATCAATAGGTGGGAATGGTGGCAGGTTTGTAGGTTTAGATTGAGGAGGCGCTGGCGGAGGAGGCGCTGGTGGTGTAGGAGGTAAGGCCGGTGCGGGCTGTTGGACGGGCTTCGGTGCATCTGCAGGTTGATCTGCTTTTGATTTGGCTTCAAATTTACGCGGATCGTAAGGCTCTTGCTGTGGAATTTCAATCGGAGGAAGTAGCCGCTTTTTGAAGAACCTTTCATTATAGTAGAAAATCTTCTTGGATTTAATCGGAGGGGATGACTCAATAAGGAGAATCTGCTGATCACGAGGCAAACCGATAACCTCTTGTGGTAGCAACAATGCTCGTTGGGCTTCCGAAACGTGTAACGACCGTGAAGCCGGATTTAGATCTAAGAACTTAGGGCGGTTAACCGATTCCTGTTTAACGGTTTTGTTTCCGATCAATTGCGAAATCAAGTTTGCGGTTTCGTAGTTGTTCGCAGCAAAGGTAATACGGTAGGTGGAGTTTGACAGGAATGAGTTCATTCCTGATTCTTCGTAAATACCTTTAAGCTGTTCAGTATCTTGAATAATAATGAAAAGACGTACTTTGTATCCCCGGAAATAAGCAATACCTGTTTGGAATTGTTCCATTTTTCCAAGCGTAGGAAACTCGTCCAACATGAAAAGAACGCCATAGGGCTCATCTTTTTTTGGAATCTTACGGCAAAGAAATTCGGTCGCTTGCTGATAAAATACCTGCATGAGCGGTTGTAAACGATTAATGTTATCGGGGGTTAAGCCGACGAAAACTGAGGTGCGATCGCGCTTAAAACTAAGGAAGTTAAAGTCGCTGGACGCGGTTGCTGTATCAATTAAGGGGTTGGCCCATAATTCAAGCGAAGAGTTCATGGTTGAAATAACGCCTGAACGCTCTTTATCTGCTTTTTGCAAGAAAGCCGCAATGTTCATATAAGCGACTGGGTGGATTACCTTACCGATCGTATCAAGCACCACGGCTAAATTATACACCACATCATCGCTACGCATGGTGCGCACGACTTCTCCAAATGATTTAACTTTTTCTGGAACAGCCAATAGATACAGCACGACTCCAACGAAGAGGCTTCGCGCTTCGTTATTCCAGAACTCCTGTTCAGGGAGGATCAGGTTGGCGATTTTCTGTACGTCATCCACCATTTGTCCAGGCTTACTACTGATCCAATCAAGCGGGTTATAGCAATGGCTGTAGCCATCGGGATCGGCCGGGCTCCAGACATAGGTTTTTTGTTTTAGCTTTTTGGCGCGGTAACCACTGCCAAGTTCATAGTTTTCAAGTTTAATATCATGAACAACAATGGATTCATGCCAAAAAAGCAAGTTCGGAATAACGAAGCCCACACCTTTACCAGAACCCGTTGGTGCAAATAATAAGGCATGTTGATAGCCATCAGCAATTAAAAGCCCCTGTCGGTCTCGCCCCAAGAGAATACCTGTTTTGCAGCGTAATTTGGCTTTCTTAATATCTTTTTCGGTTGCCCAGTGCGCATCACCGTGAACGGATTCTTTCTTTTTAAAGGGGCGATAATCAATGATAGGCGCGCGGAAGACATACAGAACTAAGCCAAGGAAACCAAACGTTCCAAAGGAGCATATGAATAGTCTGGCAGGGAAATATTCATGATATTCCCAGGGCATAATACTTTTGTAGGCCCACCAATATTGCCAGTAATGTAGCATAATGGCGCGCAAATAGGCCGGGTCAATATATTGATTTGAAAAGGCATTAAAGCCTATTTCTGAAATTAAAAATAGGAATGCTGAAATATAAAAGGTAACGATACCCACCAACGTGACAAGCACACTAATGATAACAAAATTCCGTATCTGGTTAAAAGCAACTGATTCAGAACTCATACTGTTTAACTTCTCGCTTTATAATAGACTTCGGAGATAAAACGACGTCCCTTCTCTCCCCGTTTGAGTTGAACGACGACATCAATGACATTTTTAACATATTGATAAATTTGATCACGGCTAATTCCAAGTCCAGCCTGCATTACCATTAGAACCAGCTGTTCAAAAGCAAGCTGAGGTGTATCGGCGTGTAGTGTTGAGATAGACCCTGGGTGCCCCGTATTGATAGCTCTTAAAAAACTAAATGCTTCTTTTCCTCGTAACTCACCCACAATAATACGATCAGGGCGCAAGCGCAGACAGGCTTCAATAAGGTCTTGGGTGGTGACGTTCGCCCTTCCCTGCCCGCCTTTGGAGGCGATTAAGTGAACGCGATTAGGTTGATCCAAAAATACCTCACGAGCATCTTCAACCGTTATAAGCCTCTCAACATGCGGAATTTCTTTAAGAAGCGCATTGGTAAATGTTGTTTTTCCCGTCGATGTACCGCCACTGATGATCAGGTTCTTTTTCCTTAATACGGTTTGCCGCAGGAATTCTTTGAGTTGGTTGGCATCCAGAAGCTTGTTAAGTTCTTCTTTGTCGAGATCATCTTTTTCATGGGAGGTGGCGGATGCAAAGGCACCTAACTCTTCATATTTATCAAGGTTAAAGTTCAAAACGGTTTGTTTACGGATAGATACTGTCACGGTACCAGATTCACATGCGGGTGGGAACACGATTTGAACCGATAACCCGCTGGAAGCGTTGCTGATAAAAGGGCGTTTCTTCACTGACGCGTTGTTCGGTTGATTGTGCAATCAAATGTGCCAGGCCTTTCAAGTGCTCTAGATCAAGCTCGGGGACTTCATGGCGAAACATGTCCCCGCGTTGTTCAACCCATACTTCACCCGGTTTATTAATCGAAACCTCACTTACGCCTTCTTGCGCAAAGATGGGCTGTAGAGGGCCAAGATAGGTTTCAAGAGCTGTAAAGGTCATTTTACCAATCTCACATCAGTGGAGGAGCCTTCTGGGAAAACCAGATCACGATTCACGAACACCTTAATTTTAGTTCCTTGATCAATCGTAATGGTCGGTTTGACTTGAGCAAAATCGGAAAGCAAGCCCTTCCCTAAATTTCCTAGGCTGGTAACGCCCTGAAGCAGGGCAAAATCAGATGCGCTGCCGCTGGTGGTGGTGCCTCCTCCAGAATTTTGAGTTAAGGAGACGCCATTATCGCTGCCTGAAATTTTCTCAGCGCCAATCGCCGTTGTGAAAGTAAGGATGCTTACGAGCAATGAATTTTGCAGCATTTCGCCGTAACGATCGTAGACGGTTCCTTCGATTCCCGAACGGCCAAGTGGATCAACAGCAGGAGATTTAAGTTCGATGTCCGTTCCATTGGGACGGATAAGCCTGTCCCAGGAAATGGCAACGCGCGATTGTCCACGAACCACATTTGCTTCATATTTCCCGATCAGACGTGATCCTTTCGGGATCAGTACGGCCTTGCCTGTTTCCGCGTAGATATCGCGATTGACGATACCACGGAGTGGGCCAGGAATATCAGTATTAATAGCGGTCTCAAGCACGGCATCAATGATTTTCCCCTGGGCGATGATGATGGACGGGTCGCCAATGGTTTTTGCGGTCGATTGATCGGCGCCGGTACGTTCGATCTTTTCATTGGCTTTTTGCTCGTCTCTTCCAAACATTCCGCCAATATTAAGACCCTTCCCGCCTTTGACAATAATTCCGGCTTTTTTGCGCGCATCCATACGTTGCTTTAACTCTGGATCATCGGACTTAGTTTTTTCTGCCGAGACATCAAGGCTTGGGGGCGGAGGTGGAAGAACAGCATTCGGTTCGTCACCTGTAGGCATAACGGGACCCGCCTGAGCTGGAGTAGGAGGTTCTGGAAGCGTCAATTCTTTAAGTGGGGGTGGTTCAGGCAACGAAGGTGCTGGTGTTGGAATCACCTCAACCGGAGGAGGTGCAGGCTTGGTTTGTATTTTTTCACTCATATCCACGGGGGGATTCAAGGGGGGCGGTGCTTTCTTATTCTCGGAATTTCCGCCAAAAACAAGCCATGCAATAATGGCACACCCACCCACAATGAGTCCAATCATAAGGAGATTTCGCCCCTTAGAAGACGCAACAGCCGTGGCGCCCTGGCTGATTTCAGGGGTTATATCTTCGGCTGAATCATAATGGTTGGGTGGTACTGGTGTGATCATAAAGGAGGTTGTGACTGAGGGGTTGGCATTGATTGGCCCATTGGCGCAGCCTGCGCCGAAAATTGCCTTTCATTATAAATGCAGATGAGGTCATAACCAGACCTCATGATTAAATGAGGGAATGTTTGGCTGATAACATAATAAGGTCCAAGCCTTCTGAAGGAAATGGGGATTTCCTTGTTGTTATCAATGATTGAGAAACTGGGAGCAATGCTCTCATTTTCGAATTGCAAATAAGTGGACTGCCCATCATCAAATACACGAACGGGCGATGCGCGTTCTGGGCCTTTGAGAGCATAATCAAAATTAAAGCTGGAAATACGAGGGGCTTGAAGGGAGCCTAAGCTGTCTTTGCCAATCGCGCCGGCGACCCCAGCCATTTCAGGATTGTCGGATTCGTCAAACTCGGTTTCCTTATCTGGGTAATAAAAACGGATGACGTAAGCGAGCTCTTCGTCTTCAACATCCGTCTCGGATTTAGTTTGAATTTCAAAATAATAAGACCGCTTGGTGGTGATAACCGTGAGGTTCGTCTTAGAATTGTCTTCCAGGGGCTTTAGAAAAAGTCTCCGGCCAACAGGGGTGGCGTCGAGAATAAAAGAATTACCCATAGAAATGGTTTGAATATCCTCACCAACGCCAAATTCAATATTGGTTTGATAGCCATATTGAACGGTTACATGATAAACCTCATTTGCGCTATAAACCAGCGTCTTTATGCGGCTATCTGTGGCAATGGGTTTGCCAATGCCTCCCATCGCAGTAAAGGGAAGGCAAAGGAAAATGAATAATAATGTAGTAAATAATTTATTGGACAGCATCTTGATCTACTCTATAACCGACAACAGTGAATCCCAGTGGATTGGCATTTCTTTCATCAAAATTGAATTCCAAATTGGGTCTAAATTCAAAATCGATGATAGCAATTTTATGTTCAGGCTCCATTCTGCCAGCAAGGCCATCGCCTTGAACAACGAATCTAACTTGAGCGCTGATGACATTATTCCCCGTTTCTTTTTTCAAATTGACCGATTTAAATTCGACAACGCGGGTAAAGGCGGTGCCAAAGCGCAAAATCGGACTGTTGGGATTTTTTAGGTCAATTTGAGACTTGAACGCTCCGTATACTCGATCAGAAGACATAATACGGATGGTCTGATAAAAATTCTCCCGGTAGCGGTTGGGGTCGTATCCTTCGCGGGCTCTTACGTATTGGACAATAAATGACTTAAGCAGCGCGTCTTCGGCGGTGTATTGTTGAATAGTGGCGGGGTTTACGATGTGAACAATCCCTGTTTTATCCTCAATTTCAATAACAAAAGGAAGTATTTTTTTGCTTGAAGAAATCGAAATAACCGTAAATAAACCAACGGCAATGCATAATAATGATGAAATAGAGATAAGCGCAAGCAGATTGCGTTGGACAACAACCGTCTGATACTTGTCGGCATACCAACTGCGCAGACTAGAGGCGCCCTGCTTTCTTTTGGAGCGTTCTTTATTAATGGCGGTGATGATCTTGCGAAGCATAAGTAACCCAATTTTGCTAGCCACTTTATTATTATTTACCTAAAATGACAACTGTCTAATGCACCGGCGCATCTTTAATTGACATTTTAGGCACTAAAAAGAGTTCCAACTAGGATGTTTTATCAAGAATTCGGCTCGGCGGCCTTACGTTTTTAAAATATCCAAGTTTATGTTTAGACTAAGAAACTTAATTTTTTATTGATACGCGCGTCGTTATGGGTTTTAATGACGCTCTAACTTCGATGAGGCGCGAGAAGGTGTGGTCCAGATTACTTTATTCTGGGCGTGTTGAATTATCAGTCAAAGGTGTCGCATGTTTCGATATTTAGGAAAAAAATTATTCGGTACGGTAAATGATCGGGTTGTCCAATCATTTGGGCCGAGAATTCAAGCTATAAATGCGTTGGAGCCGAAAATTCAGGCGCTTTCTGATGATGAGTTGCGTGCACAAACCCAGATATTCCGGGATCGTTTGACCAAAGGAGAAAAGGTCGATGATATCTTGGTTGAAGCCTTTGCTGTTGTCAGGGAGGCTTCGCGTCGAGCCCTGGGGATGAGGCATTTTGATGTCCAGCTCATGGGTGGTATGGTTTTAATGCAAAATAGCATTGCCGAAATGAAAACCGGTGAAGGAAAGACACTTGTCGCCACGCTCCCATCCTATCTGAGGGCTTTGGAAGGGAAGGGTGTACACGTGGTTACGGTTAATGATTACCTGGCAAAACGTGATTCCGACTGGATGGGAGGGGTGCATCGGTTCCTTGGTTTATCAGTCGGATGTATCGTCCATAATATGAGTGACCTTGAAAGAAGGCGGGCGTACCAATCCGATATTACGTATGGAACGAATAATGAATTTGGCTTTGATTATCTCAGGGATAATATGAAGTATGAGATCAATGCTATGGTGCAACGTGGATTCCATTTTGCGTTGGTCGATGAAGTTGACTCTATTTTGGTCGATGAGGCCAGAACGCCGCTTATTATTTCGGGGCCTGCAGAGACAAGTTCAGATTTGTATGTGGTGATGGATAAACTGATTAAGCAACTTCAGCCATCCTATTACGATCTTGATGAAAAAGCCCGTACCGTGACGTATACGGAAGAAGGGACAGAATATGTTGAATCGCTCATGAAGCAACATGGCTTGCTCCCAGAGAAATCCAGTATGTATGACCTGGAGCATGTAAGTCTTGTGCATTACGCTAACCAGGCATTGCGCGCGAATAAGTTATTTTCACGTGATGTCGATTATGTCGTTAAAGATTCAAAAGTTATTATTATCGATGAATTCACTGGCAGGATGGCGGAGGGCCGGCGGTTCTCAGAAGGGCTGCATCAGGCGCTTGAGGCAAAAGAGGCGGTTACCATTCAGCAGGAAAACCAAACCCTTGCTTCGATTACCTATCAGAATTATTTCCGGTTATACCCGCATTTGGGGGGTATGACAGGAACGGCGATGACAGAAGCTAACGAATTCAAAGATATTTATAATTTGAATGTGGTTGAGGTGACTACCAACCAAAAAGTGATTCGTAAAGATAATGATGATGTGGTCTACCGGACGCTTAAGGAAAAATACCAGGCCGTCATTGATCGCATTGCAGAATGCCATCAACGTCAACAACCAGTATTGGTTGGAACCATTAGCATTGAGAAATCTGAGGAATTATCTGAAATTTTGAAAAAACAAAATTTACCTCACCATGTTCTTAATGCCCGCCATCACGAAAAGGAAGCGCATATTATTGCCCAGGCTGGTCGTCCTGGAGCGATTACCATTGCCACCAACATGGCGGGTAGGGGAACCGATATTATGCTGGGAGGAAATCCTGAATTGATGGTGGATGATGCCACGGTTTCTTTAGAAGAGGGATCTGCAGAATTTGAATTGGCCAAAAAGAAGGCCTTAGAAACGCTCGAAACTGATAAGCGAACCGTTATTAATGCCGGTGGTCTCTATGTTATTGGTACGGAGCGTCATGAAAGCCGCAGGATTGATAATCAGCTGCGTGGGCGTTCGGGCCGTCAGGGTGATCCGGGTGAAACATGTTTCTTTTTGTCGCTTGAAGATGATTTGCTACGTATTTTTGGCTCCGATCGTATTTCGGGATTGTTGCAACGAATGGGATTGAAAGATGGTGAGGCGATCATAAGCCCGCTATTGACCAGGACACTGGAAAAGGCTCAGCAAAAAATTGAAATTCGTAACTACGAAATTCGTAAGAATTTGCTTAATTTTGATCGAGTCATGAATGATCAACGTAAAGTGATTTATGAACAACGTATCGAGTTGATGACGGCAGAAAATATTCGCGACACCATTTTGGATATGATTGCAGAATTCAATCATGATTTGCTCTTAATGTTTGTTCCTCATAATAGCTATGTCGATGAGTGGGATTTAGAAAATCTTCAAAAAGAAATGTATCGCGTTTATGGAATCCATGTCGATGTCTCTGCGTGGGCTCAGGAAGAGGGCGTGGGCCCAGAACAGCTTCTAGAGCGTATTCAGGACCTTGCATTGGGTATTATTGCACACAAAGAAGAGCTTTACGGCAGTGATGTGATGCGGGATGTAGAGAAACATATTCTGCTCTTGTCGGTAGATCAGTTATGGAAGGACCATCTTCATTCACTTGATCATCTGCGCCAGGGTATTAATTTGCGTGCCTATGGTCAAAAAGACCCATTGAATGAATATAAACGGGAAGCCTTTGTGCTGTTCCAAAATTTATTGATTCACCTGCGTGAAACCGTGATTCAGCGGCTATCACACGTAGTATTGCAAAATCCTGATACAGAGATACCATTCCCTGTGACGCAGCAGGAAATGCATGAAAGCCATGAAGATCCCGCATTTTCAGCGACCGAAGAGCATGAGGAACGGGTCAGCCGGAATGATCCGTGTCCGTGTGGATCGGGTAAAAAATATAAGCATTGTCATGGGAAGATTGAGTAGGGAATTGGTTCTTTATTCGGCTGGTGATTTGCGGTCTTAGTTGAAAGGAATGAGGGGTTTAGGGAGCCGATTTCCCCTATGCCAAATCTTCGGTGGACGGCTTGCGATCTAACGATTTTCAGGTGGCTGTTAAGGTGGTTGAAGAACACGAAGCTCATCAGAGCGTAGGGTGGTGGGCCTAGGTAGAGTTGAACTACCGACCTCACGCTTATCAGGCGTGCGCTCTAACCACTGAGCTATAGGCCCCTACTAAAAAGTTAGGGAGACATATATAATACCTTCGCCGGCAAAAGTCAAAGGGATATTGGTTTTATTTTGGAGTAATCTATTATCATGCGTGTAAGCCCCAGTTTGAATCAAACGATTTTAAAAAGACAGCAAGAGGCTTCGGATCCCTTTTCTTCGGTATGGGTTAATGCCAATGCGGGTACTGGAAAAACCAAGGTGTTGGTCGATCGCTATATTCGATTGTTACTAGAAGGCGTCCATCCCAGCCATATTTTGTGTCTGACCTTTACCAAAGCAGCCGCAGGTGAAATGACCCAGCGGATTTTCAACCGGTTGGGGGCGTGGGTGTCGCTTAGCCCGGAAAGGCTTGAACAGGAATTGGCGTTATTAAGAGGCGAGGATACGGCATCAGAGCATCATATGCAGTTGGCGCGCCAACTGTTTATTCGGATGATTGACGAGGCGGGAACACTGCAAATTCAAACGATTCATAGTTTTTGTCAAGCATTGTTAAGTCAGTTTCCTGATGAAGCGGGGATAAATCCTCTCTTTCAATTATTGGAAGATCGTGATTCTAAATTGCTCATGTTACAGGCGCGCAGAAAACTATTGGCACTGGCTGATGTTGATGGCCAGCGTTTGTTAAAAGAAGCCATTGATTTTGTAAGTGATTATTATCAGGAGGCGACGCTTGGAGAAATGCTCCACGATATGGTAATGCAGGGACGGTCTCAGTTGGTAAGAATGTTTCAAGGACGGAGCCTGGACGCTGTGCTAGCAACACTTCCGGCGATTCTTGATGTGGACGAGCATGCCGACTTGGGGCGTCTGGAGGCTGATTTTTGCCAAGATCTTGCGCATCTTGCTGATATGGCAAGCAAGCTTGAGCATGGAAAGACAAAGGAATCAAAGCTGGCTCAGGATATAAAAAACTGGATAGGATTAAGCACACCAGAAAGAATACGTAGCCTTGATCATTATATCAAATTATATGTCAGCGCTTCTAATCCACAGGAGCCAAAGAAAATAGCGATTACCAAAGCGATGCAGCAACGCTTTGTCGAATTAGAGACGATGGTGGAAGCGGAAATCAAAAGGGTCATGGTTTTTCAAAATAAGAGAGCGTCTCTACTCCTCTATAAAAGTACGCGAGCTTTTATTATTTTGGCACATCGCTTATTAGAATATTATCAACAATCTAAAAACGAGGCGGGAGTCCTTGATTATGGAGATTTAATTCATACGACGCTGGCTTTATTGTCAAGCGACCAATATGGCACATGGGTGCAGTATAAATTAGATCAAAAAATTCACCATTTGATGGTGGATGAAGCACAGGATACCAGTAAAGAACAATGGCAGGTTATTCTGTCTTTGTGTGAACGATTCCTGGAGGGGAGCCAGCATGAACATCGCAGCTTATTTGTGGTGGGCGATGAAAAGCAATCGATTTACAGGTTTCAGGGTGCTGATATTTCCCTTTACCACCACATGAAAGAGCTGTTGTCCCATGCGTGGGCAGATAGAATGTCGCCTTTGCGGTTCGTTAATCTAGAGGTGTCGTTTCGATCAACGACCCAAGTGCTTGAATGTGTGGATCAGGTGCTGATTCAGCCGGAATTCGATGAAACGCGTCAAGAAGGTATGACCCATCCGGCCTATAGGTTGGGTCAGTTAGGCTCTGTTGTGTGCTGGGGGTTGCTGGAAAATAAGGATGAGGATTCAATGGATGATCAGCAAGAGGATAATGGTGCTGAGAATAACGGATGGCTCATGCCGATTGAACAAAAGAGAAGCCTTTCACCGGAAAAATCATTAGCCTATGCGTGGGCTGATATTATCAACGGCTGGTTAGAGGATAAACGCTATTTACCTGCCAAAGAAAGAGACATTGAGCCAGGGGATATTTTGTTGCTAGTGAGGAAGCGGGGGCCATTTGTGACTGAATTTATCAGAGCCTGCCGACAATTGGGTGTGCCTGTGGCGGGAGTCGATCGGTTGGATTTGATGGAAACGCTGGTGGTAAAAGATTTGCTTGCCTTTGCTCAAGCCGTTTTGTTGCCCGAGGATAATTTAACCCTGGCTACCGTTTTAAAGGGGCCTTTTTTTGGTGTAAGCGAAGAAGATTTATATTCCCTATGCTATAACCGCGGCACGGAAACCGTTTGGGAGAGGCTCCAAAACGTATCATCGCCATGGGCTCAGGCGGCGTGTGCAACGTTGCATCGTTATAGCGAAATGGCAAATTACAGGGATCCATTTAGTTTTTTCAGTGAATTGCTCGAAATCGAGGAGGGTAAAGAACGCTGTATCAAGCAGATGGGGCATGAGGTCATGGAGCCAATAGAAGCGTTTCTTGAACTTGTGTTATCCTATCAGCACATGTACGGTTTTCATCTCCAAGAATTTCTGCAATGGGTTGATGAAGGTAGCGTAACGATTAAACGTGAATTAGAGTCAGGAGTAAAGGAAGTGAGGATTATGACGGTGCATGCCTCAAAAGGATTGCAGGCTCCGATCGTTATTATTCCGGATGCCCACGGGTTTTCATCCACACAAAACAGTATCCTCTGGTTAGGAAAAGAGGTTTCGATTCCACTGTGGGTGAAGAAAAAAGAAATAGCCAATGATTTGGTTTTTGCGGTCAAAGAATATGAAAATCAGCACGATTATCAAGAATCATTACGATTGCTGTATGTAGCGCTCACGCGCGCGGAGGATGAGTTGCATATATCTGGCAAAACCGGTTTGAAAAACCCGAGTCGATCCAGCTGGTATGATCTAGTCAGACGATCTTTATCGCAGCTGGCATCTCACTCTAACGCACGTGGAATGATTGCTTTTGGGGCATCTGCGCCCTTTGTTGAAAGTGAGTATGATCATTTTTCTTAAGATAGTGGGAGGAATAACCCTTGATTTTTAACAATTCATACCTAAATATGTAGAGTATACCCACTCTTGATGTGCCACTCTTGATGTGAGAGTGGATAAGTATAGTAGACTGGGGCTATTTAGGAGCTTTTATGGCAAACGACACAACAGACCAAAAATTTGAGCAGGATGTGCTTAAATCATCCAAACCCGTATTAGTGGATTTCTGGGCTGAATGGTGTATGCCATGCCGTCAATTGACCCCAATCGTTGAAGAGATCGCTAAAGAAAAAGCAGATAGTCTTGAAGTCTATAAAGTCAATATTGACCACAATCCTGAAACACCTACTCGGTATGGTGTAAGAGGTATTCCAACCTTGATTTTATTCAAAGATGGCAAAGTTGCTGCTACGAAAGTAGGCTCTCTCCCTAAGAGCGTCCTTTTAAAATGGGTTGAAGAACAGATTGCCTAATGGTTGATTCGTCGCGGAATTGGCTTGAGCAGTTTCAGTTTACGTTTGTGAAGGCTCTGAAGGCCTTTGTGTATGTGGGCGCTGAAATTGAATTTTATCTCCGACCATTAAGCGAAGATAGCACCGCTCAGCCAATAGATGCTGAAGCACTGGCGGCCTTTTGCCAGGAGTATCATTTGCCAATTGAGCGTATTGACCAAGAAGCTGGAGAGTTGCAGTTTGAGGCTGTTTTTTCGCCCGTGATGAATGGTGTAACGTTATGTGATCAAATCATCCAGTTTAAACAAGGAATAGCTGCGCCTCTGAAAAATCTGGGGTATCGTGTTGATTTCTCGGCCGTGCCCATGGACGGACAGATTGGGAATGGGATGCATTTCCACCTGTCCTTGCTCACCGTGCCACACGGGCAGAATCTATATCAAAAATCATCATCCAAAGAGGATGAAACGGCTTCTTTAAAAGCAAGTGTCGCTGGATTACTGGCAACGATGCCTGAATCGATGATTTTTTTCTGTCCCCAACCAGAAGCACTTAAGCGATTTATTTCTCATGTGAGTGTCGCTGCCAGAATGTGTTGGGGTGGGAATAATCGAACCGTTGCCTTACGTCTTCCGGACTGTACCTTGTTGCCTGAAAAAAGAAGAATAGAACATCGCATTGCTTCGGCCGACGCGGATCCGTATCTCGTATTGTCGGCGATTATGGTGGGGATCCATTACGGAATGACACAACAATTAACGGTAGGCCCAAAAGTGCATGGCAATGCTTTCGATAAAATGTATGGTGAGGCGCCCTATAATTATCCACCTTTTCCAAGGGATTATAATCAAGTGCTTCAATGGAGCAAAGAGGGCGTAATTCTAGAACAATATGAATTAAAGCCAATCTCTTCTAACAACAAGGAGGACGCTCAGTGAACATGAAGGATACGATTTATGCGTTGGCAACGATATTGGGCAAATCTGGTGTGGCTGTTATTCGTGTGTCTGGTGAACAGGCCAAACAATGTTTGGATGCTTTCAAGATCATCTTACCTCAGGAAAGATACGCTCATTATTGCAAGCTCTATCATCTGAGTGGGGATGTCATTGATCATGGTCTGGTGTTTTTCTTTCAAGGGCCGCGAAGTTTTACAGGCGAAGATGTTATTGAATTTCATGTGCATGGGGGCAGGGCCGTAATACAAGCTTGTCTTAACCAGCTTTCATCCATTTCAGGGTATCGTTTGGCAGAGCCAGGTGAATTTTCAAAGCGCGCATTCCTCAATGGAAAAATGGATTTAACCCAGGCAGAAGGATTGGCCGATCTTATTGAAGCGGAAACCGATATGCAACGCAAGCAGGCTGTTCGTCAGATGGAGGGCGGATTGCTCCATCTCTATGAAGATTGGCGTCACCAATTAATGACGATTCAAATGTTGGTCGAAGCCCATATCGATTTTCCCGAAGAAGAAATTCCTACCGATGTACTTGATCGTATGCGACTGCAGCTTGCAGATCTCTGTGCCGTGATTTCCAGACATCTGCAAGACGGGTCTAGGGGCGAAAGAGTACGTAGAGGCTTGCGTATTGCTATTTTGGGTGCGCCCAATGTCGGTAAATCAAGTTTGTTGAATCTGTTAGCCAACCAAGAGGTCGCAATCGTTTCCGAGATTGCGGGAACCACACGTGATGTGCTGGAGGTCCATTTGGATTTGCAAGGTTATGCGGTATCCCTTGTGGATACGGCAGGCATTCGTGCCAAGACGGATGATGTGATCGAACAAGAAGGCATTAAAAGAGCAACGAAGGTAGCCGAGGATGCTGACATACTGTTGATTATGTGTGAGGCTACATCGCCTTTAGAATCGCAATTAAAGCCGTTTGAGCGTTATTTGGGATCGCGCCCCCTTATTCTGGTAAATAAAGTCGATTTAGTATCCAGAGGATCTACCGATGTCAAAGACGAGCGCGTTCTTAGAATTTCAACAAGGACCACAGAGGGTATCGATCGCTTGTTGACGACCCTGGCTGAGGAGATTCAACAGAGATATCAAGTTTCTAACGAGCCCATCATAACCCGTACCCGTTATAGGGAAACGCTTGTAAGTGTATTGAAGATGTTGATGGAATTGAATTTAGAAAATCCGATCGAATTAGTTGCTGAAGATCTCCGATATGCAGCGTCATCGTTAGGCAGAATTACCGGAAAGATTGATGTGGAGGATATATTGGGGCGGATCTTTTCAGAGTTTTGTATAGGAAAATAAGGGTTTTGTGGTAAAATAGCCACGACCAGTTTATAGAGAGCAACTGGATTATCGGTCGATTTGCCCCTGAGAAGAGGAGGGTAAGCGATGTAATCCAATCCAATTCCTTTTTATAAGCTGTTTCACGTGAAACAGCAACTAATCATAGAATAAAGCAATATGCCCCACTCCGCCTTTCCCCATTATGATGTCATTGTTATCGGTGCAGGTCATGCAGGAGCCGAGGCGGCTACGGCCGCAGCACGTATGGGCGCAAAAACAGCCCTGTTCACCCTAAAAAAAGAGAATATCGGTGAGATGTCCTGTAATCCAGCCATCGGCGGAATAGGCAAGGGGACTATCGTTCGAGAGGTCGATGCTTTAGACGGCGTTATGGGGCGTGTCATTGATCGTGCCGGAATTCAGTTTAAAATTCTTAATCGCAAAAAGGGACCTGCAGTGCAGGGGCCGCGAGCGCAAGCTGATAGAGCCTTGTATCGAGCTGCGATGCAAGATGTCATTCTTCATTATCCTAATTTGGATGTGCATTATGGGGTTGTTGACGACCTCATCATCGACCATCAGCAGATCGTAGGAATAAGGTTGAGTGATGGTATTGAAATTAAAACGGCGACAGTAGTGTTAACGACAGGTACATTTTTAGACGGGCTTATCCATATCGGTGATGTTAAAATACCAGCAGGCAGGGTGGGAGAGCAGCCCTCTCTGGGCTTATCCCAATCGCTTAAACGGTGCCAGTTTGTGATGGGGCGTTTAAAAACTGGAACACCACCGCGATTGGATGGGCGGACTATTGATTGGTCAGGCTTGGATGTTCAGCACGGCGATAATCCACCTGAGCCATTTTCTTATCTGACCACAGCCATTAACGTGCCTCAGATCCCTTGTTATATTACGCGAACAACGGAAATAACACATCAGATTATTCGAGATAACCTTCATCGTTCGGCAATGTATGCCGGTCATATTAAGGGGGTAGGGCCTCGCTATTGTCCATCGATTGAGGATAAGATTGTTCGATTTGCTGATAAAACATCGCATCAAATTTTCTTAGAACCAGAAGGGCTGAATGACGATACGATCTATCCCAATGGCGTTTCAACCTCTCTACCTGAAGAGGTGCAGTTTGATTACATACGATCTATCCCTGGGTTAGAAAATGTTGTGATGATCAGGCCAGGTTATGCGATTGAATATGATTATGTCGATCCTCGAGAATTAAAGCCAACACTACAAACCAAAAAAGTTGCGGGCCTGTTTTTGGCGGGACAAATTAATGGAACGACCGGTTATGAGGAGGCCGCGGGGCAGGGGGTGGTTGCAGGTATTAATGCGGCATTGGTAGCTCACGGCGAAGACGGGGAATTTATTATTGATCGTGCGGATGGTTATATCGGGGTGATGATTGATGATTTAATAACCAAAGGCACAAGTGAGCCCTACCGCATGTTTACGTCTCGTTCGGAGTATCGTTTATCACTTCGTGCCGATAATGCGGATCGACGACTTACAGAAAAGGGTATCCTCATCGGTTGCGTTGGTGAAGAGAGACGATTGGCGTATGCTAAGAAGTTGAAAGCATTACAAGAGGCACATCAGCAATTATCAAGCCTTCATATCTCGCCCTCCGAAGCAACCAAACGAGGGGTTTACATTAATCCAGATGGGACTAAACGCACGGCCCTAACCTTGCTTGGTTATCCTAATATCGGGTTGGAGGGGGTTGTTACATTATGGCCTGAAGTGGCGCAGATCAACAAATCAATGATTGAACAGTTGACTACGGAAGCGGTGTATGCTTCTTATTTAGATAGACAAAAAGCTGATATCAAAGCCTTCCGCCACGATGAGGCGCTGGCAATCCCTGACGATATTGACTATAACGAGATACGCTCTTTGTCGAATGAAATGCGTGAAAAATTAAAATTTAACAAGCCAACAACCATTGGTGCAGCAAGTCGAATTCCTGGTGTAACACCTGCGGCAGTGATATCGATTCTTGTTTATTTGCGTCACGTGGCATCTAGAAAAATGGCTGCATAATTTATGTCGTCCCCATCTTTAAAAACGCAGGATCGATTTGAGTGGCTTAATGCACATGTTAATGTTTCACGTGAAACATTTGAGATGTTAGAAAAATATGTCGAACAGCTGATTCGCTGGAATCAGAAGATTAATTTGATCGGACCGTCAACAGTTGACGATATATGGAATCGCCATATTCTTGATTCACTGCAATTGGCGAAGTTGATTCCGGCGGGTGCAAAAAATATATGTGATTTTGGTTCTGGGGGAGGGCTGCCTGGTTTGGTTTTGGCTTTTTCAGAGTGTGCGCCGATTGTTCATCTTGTTGAATCCGACATACGAAAATCTGTTTTTTTAAAAGAAATGGCCGCATTTTCAACTAAGAAAAACATTGTTGTGCATTCACAACGCATAGAAAAAATGGAGAGTTTTTCGTGTGACGTCATTACGGCAAGGGCGCTTGCTCCGTTGGAGAAATTGGTGTTATGGTCAGTGCCTTTTTTGCATGAACAAACCGAATGTTTGTTCATGAAAGGGCAAACGGTGAACGCAGAAATCGCATCATGTTTGCAGCACTTTGCTATGGAGTATGAAAAAATTTCTAGTCTCTCTAGTGCAAAAGGATGGATTGTTAGAATTAAGCATGTTAGCATGAAAAAATAATAGCTCTCAGCGTAAGGAAAACAGTCTATGGATTGTCGTATTATAGCGATCGTTAATCAAAAAGGTGGTGTGGGTAAAACAACAACATCGATCAATTTGGCAACGGCACTAGCTGCAGTAGGTAAGCGTTCGCTGCTTATAGATTTAGACCCTCAGGGAAATGCAAGCACTGGATTGGGCGTCCCGCAACAGATGCGGCGAGTCTCAAGCTATGATGTCATTCTTCATGATAAATCAATAGAGAAGGCGCTCTTAAGAACCCTGGTTCCAGGACTGGATATTATCCCGACAGTCGTTGATTTGTCTGCTGCTGAGGTTGAATTGATCGAGGTTCCAAAACGAGAATTTAGACTAAAGGAACAAATTCAAAAAATTACGCATCTCTATGATTACATCATCATTGATTGTCCGCCATCGCTTGGCTTGCTTACCATTAATGCGCTGGTGGCGGCCAACCGATTGCTGATACCTCTTCAATGTGAATTTTTCGCACTTGAAGGGTTGGCGCATTTGATGCATACAGTTGAATTGGTGAAAAATAAATTGAATCCCGACCTGGCGATTGAGGGGATTGTCTTGACCATGTTTGATCGCCGAAATCGTCTTACTGAACAGGTTGAAGAAGATGTGAGGCACCATTTTGGGCAGTTAGTCTACAGACAGGTTATTCCACGGAATGTTAGAATGTCAGAGGCGCCTTCTCATGGTAAGCCTGCGCTGTTATATGATATTAACTGCAGTGGTTCAAAAGCCTATATGTTGTTAGTCAAGGAAATGTTAGATAAACAAAAGCAACCGATACTGGAGGATGTTGTATGAGTGAAGTGTTCCACGTGAAACAAAAGGCATTGGGCAAAGGTCTGTCTGCATTGCTGGGTGATTCTGATAATATTCAACGCTGGCGTCAGCAGGAAATCAAAGAAGGGGCTATTCAAACCCTCTTATTGAATGAAATAGAGCCGGGACAATTTCAACCAAGAAAGCATTTTGATGATCAGGCATTGCAGGAATTGGCAACGTCGATTAAACAAAATGGGGTGTTGCAACCGATTGTCGTGAGAGCGGTTGGTCAGGGCGTTTTTGAAATTGTTGCAGGTGAGCGTCGATGGCGCGCGTCTAAACTTGCTGGAAAAACGGAGATCCCTGTCGTTATAAAAGAGATGACGGATAAAGAGGCGATGGAAATAGCGCTTCTTGAAAATGTGCAGCGTCAGGACCTTAACCCGCTGGAAGAGGCTCAAGGATACCATCAACTCATAGAGCAATTTGAGTACACCCAGGAGCAATTATCGCAACGCATTGGTAAGAGCCGGTCGCATATAGCCAATTTGTTGCGTTTGTTGGCTTTGCCAGGTCAAATTAAAACATGGCTAAACCAAGGCAAGTTATCGATGGGGCATGCACGTGCATTGCTTGGCGCCGAGGATCCGTTAGGTCTTGCGCATGATATCCTTGATCATGATATGTCGGTTCGTGAGACAGAAAGACGCATTGCCGAAGAAAAACCATCTAAACCAAAAACGACTAAAACCACGCCTGCTTCAGCGAAGGTTGCGCACTCGGAGGTCAATAAGCCAGAAGACGTCCTGGCGATTGAGCGTGAATTATCCCATAAGCTTGGATTGCACGTCGATATCCATATGAAAAATGGCAGTGGTAGTATGACGATTGCGTTTCATTCGCTACATGATTTGGATAAAATATTGACATGCTTTGGTTGAGGATAGGGGAGGGGAGTCTGGGGACACGGCATACTGCATCCCCTTTAAAAACCTAACGCCACCCTGTAAAAACAGGGTGGCGTTGGTTTGCTTAGAATACTGTCAAGTTTTGGTAAGGCTTAGTTAGCTCTTAACCGTAATTGGCAGTTTAAGTTAGTGTTGGCGAGGTTATATTCGTCAGCACCTTGGGTTGTAGCTCTAAATGGAGCTGTAGCGGTTGAAGCGGTAATCGCACTGCCTGTAACACAGTTTGTGTCATTTGGAGTGGCTGCTGCTGCACCGGTTGGATCCATGGCTACGCCGTTTGTGGCGTCACTGACAGCTGTACCGCCTTGGGCAAGTACGATACCTGTCGTAGGTTTGCCATCATCCAATTTTACATCGATACCAAACGCTTCTTCTGGGCGTAACACACCAGCTGTAACAGCGGTAGCACTACCAGTAGCTGAGTTTTGGATACCAATATGGAAGTGGTTGAAACCGTTAATACCATAAACGGTAAATCCGCCTCTGTTTAATTTTGTTCCAGGGAACGAATCAAACAATTTGGCATCTGTTTGAGCTCCATCAAATTGACCTTCTACGAGGTGAGCATGTGAAAGATGCGCCCAGAAATTGGTAACCTCACCACTTGCATCTGTAATGGAACCAGCGCCGTTAGCATCTTCGAACAGACCGTCACCATCACCATCGGTACCAGTTCCTAAACCGAAAATGGCTGCGCGGGTGATATCTCCCGGTACTTGTCCGTATTTACCACGGAAAGTATTAATAGCCGCATTAAAACGTTCCACTTGAGATACAGTCGCCCGAACCTCTGCCGCACGTATTAAGTCTTGGCCAACCAATACCCCACCTACAATCAGTCCGATAATGACCAGCACGATGGACAGCTCTACAAGGGTAAAGCCTGATTGTTTATTAGGGCTTGTAAATCGCGATTTTTTCATATAATTTTCTCCTAGTATTCTAAGTTAAACCAAATGTGGACCTGCTGATACTAACCATGTTACTACAATATTGGTTAACCATTGGTGAAGTATAAGTAAATGCCAAGTAAAATAGTGAAATTTTTTAGATAATTACTTATGGGGAAGCGAATAGGACTGCTTGGTGGATCGTTTAATCCTGCACATGAAGGGCATCTCCATATTAGTCATCGAGCCATAAAAATATTGGGTTTAGACCAGGTTTGGTGGCTGGTTGCTTATCAAAATCCCTTAAAAAAAATACAAGAGATGGCGCCCTTCACCGAGCGTGTGGACGAAGCAAAAGCTTTCGTTTCTAGGGATTATCGGATAAAAGTAAGAGACGATGAATGTCGTTTGGCATCCACCTATTCTATCGATGTCATTCGCTATTTAAAAAACCGATATCGAGGCTATCGGTTTGTTTGGATCATGGGAGGTGATATCGTCGCGGAACTGCATCACTGGAAAGAATGGGATCAATTAGTACGCGAACTACCGCTTCTTTTCGTTGATAGGGGGCAAAGGACTCGGACAATTGTCAATTGCCCTTTCGTTAAACGTTTTAGCTCGTTGAGAGTGAAACCGCAGGTGCTGATGCGTACCGGATCCCCCGCTTGGGCTATGGCTGCAGGCCCCGTAAATCGGCAATCTTCGACTGCTATTAGGCAGTTGAAAAGAGCTGGAAACAGAGCTGGAAACATTGCAAGAATTATGATACAATGATAATTGAGGAGACTATAACATAATGAAAGTACCCCACGCACCGGCGCCTACCCAGGCGGCCTTTGAAGAAAAACAACTACCAGGGCTTCAAGAGGTTCTTCAAACGATAGAATCATCTCTTTCGGAGCATAAAGCCCAAGACATCGTATCCATTAATTTGCGCGGAAAAACCGACGTTGCAGACGCTATGGTGGTTGCAAGCGGGATTTCTGATCGTCACGTATTGGCGCTTGCCCAATATGTCTCGGTAGCGCTTAAGGAAATCGGCATAACTCCTCTGAGCATTGAAGGCAAAGAAAGCAGAAACTGGGTCCTTGTTGACCTGGGTGATGTTGTTGTTCATCTCTTTGTACCTGAAGCCAGAACCTTTTATAATCTGGAAAAAATGTGGGATGTGGTGATTCCTGAACAGGTGGAAACCGTCGAATAGATGGATTTATCTTCGTTAAGGAGTGCCAGGTGAAGCTTACCATTATTGCCATTGGTAAAATGAAGAATTCTGCCTATGCAGGGTTGTTCAATGACTATGTCCAGCGTATTCCCTGGAAAATTTCAGTGATCGAATTGCAATCACCCAAATCATCAGGTAATCAATTGCGTGATGATGAAAATAAATTATTGCAACAAGCGATTCCGCCACAATCAACCCTTATTATTCTTGATGAAAAGGGAAAAGAATTTTCAAGCGAAACCTTCGCAAAAAACCTAGAAATATGGAGACAAACGCATCATACTCATTTGTGTTTTGTTATTGGCGGAGCAGATGGTATTAATGAACAGTTGCGAAAAAGAGCGCATGTGTTAATGTCGTTAGGTATAATGACCTGGCCGCACATGCTTGTGCGTGTCTTGCTTGCGGAACAACTCTATAGGGCGTATAGTATTAGCCAGGGGCATCCGTATCATCGGTCATAGTTTTTATTGAGAGGAACAGTCATGTCGAATCATACTGTAAGTACTTACGATCAAGAATTGAATAAACTCAGAGGTTCGATTGTGCAGATGGCGAAGCTGGTGCTTGAGATCATCGAAATGTCGCGCCAGTCGATTGAGCGTACCTTTATTAATTTTACCGATAAAACCGCAGAGCTGGATAAAGAAATCAACCAGCTTGATGTGATCATTGAAAAACACGCAACCAGTTTGCTTGCGCTTCGTCAGCCAATGGCCATTGACTTGCGTTTAATTACCATTTCGTTGAAGTTGGCGACCATTCTTGAGCGTATGGGCGATATTGCTAAAAACATTGCCAAACGAGCCAATCGTATTTCTGAAAAAGAAAAAGATATTTCACTCTTTTCCAATGAAGTCATTACCTATTTTGATAAAATTGCGGTGGTAGTGGAAAACATGATTTCTGAAGTTATTTTGGCATTTGAACATCTGGACCAAGAGGCGGCTGTCGCTGTATGGAAGAGAGATGATGATGTTGATGCTCACTACCACCAGTTGTTTTTGGCCATTCAAAAAGAAATGATAAGTGATCCTCGTAAGATTGAACAAGCGGTTCAAGTGATGTTTGCTGCCAAAAATTTTGAAAGATTAGGCGATTATGCTGCCAATTTTGCAAAAGCAGTGTATTATATCGCTTCTGGGAAAAGGCTTCGCATTTCTGAAATTGAAGCTCAATCATCCCTCTAAGCCGTTTCATGGATCGATAATCGATGATATATGGATAGAGTTTCCTGTCATTAAATTTAGTGTTTTACTATGATTTCCGCTCGCTCGCAATCGCTTATCAAAGGCCCTCTTGTGTTGTGTATCCTCGATGGATGGGGTATTCACGAGGGCGATAGCCAAAATGCCATCACCTTGGCACAGACACCGAATTGGGATCATTTCGTCAGTAGCTTTCCTCACAGCTATCTCTATACATCTGGCCTTGATGTTGGTTTGCCAAAAGGGCAAATGGGTAATTCGGAAGTGGGGCACATGGCTATTGGCAGTGGCCGGATCTGTTTACAGGATTTGCCACGCATCGATAAAGCCCTTGATGATGGTACATTGGCCCAACATCCACTCCTTGCTGCGATGATTGAACAATTATTGGATTCGGGTAAGCGGTGCCATTTAGCAGGGTTGCTTTCCCCGGGAGGAGTCCACTCACACCAGCAGCATATTTTAGGACTGGCCAATATCATTTCTAGTCATGGTGTTGATGTGTACTTGCATTTATTTTTAGATGGCCGTGATACACCGCCTTCTTCAGCAGAAGAGTATGCCCGCCAGTTTGTTGATGGGATTAAATCCAATCCAAAGATTCATATTGCCACGGCTGGTGGCCGGTATTACGGCATGGATCGAGATAAGCGTTGGGATCGGTTAACGTTAGCGTATGATGCTATGGTTGATGCAAAAGGCGAAGCTCACGCCGATATTCTCTCGATGATCCGTACTCATTACAGTGCCCATATCACCGATGAATTTATGAAACCAGCCATATTGGGCAATTATCAGGGAATGGAAGATGGTGATGCGTTTGTGATGGCTAATTTTAGAGCTGATCGTGTGCGTCAATTGTTAGATAGCCTTTTGAATCCTGGCTTTGATGGTTTCAAGCCGAATCGTCGCCCGCAATTTTCAACCGCTATTGGTATGACCGAATACGCGGCTTATTTAAATCCTTTTATCCAAACCTTGTTTCCATCCGAAGATATGAACCAGGTCCTAGGTAAAGTGCTTTCAGATTACGGTTTGACGCAGTTGCGTATTGCCGAAACCGAAAAATATGCACATGTGACCTTTTTCTTCAATGGCGGCCAGGAGGCCTTATTTGCTGGTGAAGAACGAATAATGATCGAGTCACCTAACGTGGCTACCTACGATTTAAAGCCCGAAATGTCGGCTTTTGAGGTGGCAGATAACGTGATTGAGGCTGTCCATTCCAAAAAATTTGATGTGGTCGTGGTTAATTTTGCCAATACCGATATGGTGGGACATTCTGGTATTTTGGCTGCGGCGATTAAAGCCGTTGAAGCCGTTGACCAATGTATAGGAAGGCTTGCGTCCGCCGTGATTAATGAACAAGGTGCCTTACTGATTACCGCCGACCATGGTAATGCTGAAGAAATGAAGGATCACCAAACGGGTGAACCGCATACGGCACACACGTTAAATCCGGTGCCTTTCTTAGTTGTTTCAGACAGTCTAAAAAACACGCAGGTGAGTTCGGGCCGCTTATCGGATATTGCCCCAACCGTACTCACCATTTTGGGATTGCCTATTCCGGCAGAAATGACAGGCAAGCCTTTAGTTTCCAGAGGAGTTTAACATGACTAAGCAGAGTTTTCTAGAATTGATAAAATCGTTTGCAATCGCCTTGTTACTGGCGGTGACATTTCGATCATTCGCGTTTGAGCCTTTCCATATTCCTTCGGGATCGATGAAGCCTAATTTATTAATTGGCGATTATATTTTCGTTTCAAAATACAGTTACGGTTATAGCCGTTATTCGTTCCCATTTGGAATTCCTGCGTTCAGCGGCCGTTTCTTTGAAAAGAAACCACAGCGTGGCGATATCATTGTTTTTAAATTGCCAAAAGATCCCTCAATCAATTACATCAAACGCCTGATTGGTTTGCCAGGAGATAGGATTCAGGTAAAAGATGGTTTGCTTTACATTAACGGTAATCCGGTAAAACATGAGCCACTCGGCGAACCGTTTGTCGATCATGATGGCGCTTCCGATCTTGAAATTCCACAAGTTAAAGAAACGCTGCCAGAAGGCAACGAATTTGTAACGCTTGATCAGGATCCAGATGGAGCGCTCGACAATACCGGCGAATATATCGTGCCACCAGATCATTTTTTCTTTATGGGCGATAACCGTGATAATTCACAAGATAGCCGGGTGTTGAGTGCGGTAGGATTTGTTCCAAAAGAAAATTTAGTCGGCAGGGCTGTGATCATCTTTTTCTCCCATGATTTCTCACTGACAGGCATTTTCAAATGGATGACTACCGGCAATACTGGCCGTAATTTTAAACGGTTATAGGAATTAATCGTATGTCATTTTATCACAATGACCGCATGCTGGAAACTATTCAAAAACATCTGGGGTATACGTTCAAGGATTCAAGCTTATTGCAGGAATCCCTGACGCATCCCAGCTTGAAAGGGAAGGCAACGGAAGAAACCATTGTGGTGCATTATGAGCGTTTAGAGTTTCTGGGAGATGCGGTGCTTGGCTTGGTTATCGCCGAAAATTTGATCCGGCGCTACCCAGACGAAAATGAAGGTGGTTTGGCAAAGCGGCATTCAGCGCTCGTGTGTGGCGCAACCCTGGCTAGGATTGCCCAAGGGTTGGATGTCGGTAATTTTATCGTCATGACGCATGGTGAACGTATTTCCGGAGGCGAATCGAATAAAGCCAATCTGGAAGATGCGCTGGAAGCCATTATCGGTGCCATCTATCTTGATGGTGGATTAGAGCCGGCTAAAACATTTATTGAATTTCATTGGCAGCCATTGATGGATGTGATGATTGCCCCCCCGCGTGACCCTAAGACGGCACTTCAGGAGTGGGCACAAAAACGCGGAAAACCCATTCCGCAATATGTAATGATACACCAGGAAGGTCCGGCGCACGCTCCGGATTTTACCGTAGAAGTCAGAGTAGAAGGCATGAAATCGGTTCGTGCTAATGGAAGCTCAAAACGTCTGGCAGAGCGCGATGCAGCGGCTGCTTTATTAGGAATGATTGAACATGTCGACACACAACACTAATCCACCCGAAACGCGTTGCGGTTTTATTGCCTTGGTAGGCGCTCCCAATGTTGGTAAATCGACGATGGTGAATGCCATGATAGGCCAGAAAGTAACGATTGTTTCGCCTAAGCCGCAAACTACCCGTGCGATCATGATGGGTATTAAAATGGCTGGCCCAACGCAGCTAATTTTTGTGGATACTCCGGGTATTTTTAAACCAAGGCAGCGTTTAGAGCGTGCGATCGTTAAGGAGGCATGGCGTGGTTTTTATGAAGTCGACTACGTAGCGCTTGTGGTGGACGGCTCTAAAGGCATTTGTGGCGGAACCAGGCACGTGATTGAAGCACTGCAAAAGGAAAAACGCCCGGCGTGTGTGATTATCAATAAAGTCGATTTAATCAAAGCATCGGTGTTGTTGCCACTCAGCCAGGAATTATATGATACCAAATTATTTGAACAGGTATTCATGGTGTCGGCTATTCATGGTGATGGTGTGCAGGATGTGGTTAACTTTTTAAGCACCAAAGCACCCACAGGCCCGTGGCAATATCCTGAAAATGATTTCTCGTCAGCGCCCATTCAATTTCTTGCTGCTGAAATGACCCGTGAGCAAATTTACCTCGAAACCGAGCAGGAGCTTCCGTATTCAACCTGTATTGAAACCGAAGAATTTGAAGAAAAAGCCGACGGCAGCCTGTTAATCCGTCAGGTGATTTATGTATTGCGCGATGCCCAGAAAAAAATCATCATTGGTAAACATGGTTCTAAAATTAAACATATCAGCGAAACCGCCCGCAAAGAATTAGAATCCACCCTTAATCGCAAAGTGCATTTATTTCTACACGTAAAAGTAAAAGATAACTGGACTGAGCGTCCTGAGCATTATGATATGATGCAGTTGGATTTTCCTAAGTAACCTTGGTTTTTGAAAGGGAATTGCGTTTGTTACGCAACCGCTGCAACATCGTTGGCCTCTGTCGCGTAAGCACCTACAGACACTTCATGAAGCGGCACCACATGGGCAATCATCCCCATCATCGCGATACATAGGTCAGCAGACCAAACTAGCGTGGGACTGAGTGGTTTTAGGAACCAGTCGGAAACGGCTTAATCACTCCCGTCTTTTTGGCAGGCTCAATTATCCAACAACCTTGCGTATTCTGGCTTCGCTGATCGCACGCACTTGCTTTAAATGCCCTTGATCCATCGAGTTAACCGCCGCCAATGCCGCTAGGTTGAGAACATCCGATACCGATGAACCCATCTCAACGATTTGAACAGGTCGGCTTAAGCCAGTAAGAATAGGACCGATGACCACACCGCCCCCCAATTCCTGGATCAGCTTAAACGAAATGCTGGCTGAGTGCAGAGCTGGCATAATCAATACGTTAGCTGGTGCAGATAAACGGCAGAATGGGAAGAGTTTTTGCAAATCGCTATTCAGCGCCACATCGGCGGCCATTTCACCTTCATATTCAAAGTCAACGTCAAGTGTGTCCAAAATTTTAACTGCATCACGGATACGCTGCGCGGTTTCCTGCATCGGGTTACCAAAATTAGAAAAAGACAGCAGAGCTACACGTGGCTCATGGCCTAAATGACGCACTTCTTCTGCTACCTGTACAGCAATCTTGGCAAGACCAGAGGCAGATGGCACTTCTGTCACCGCCGTATCCGCAATAAAGACCGTACGGTCTTTGGTAATTACCTGACTGATCCCACACACGCGGTAATCTGGCTTAGGATCAATGACTAAACGAATTTCTTTAAGTGAATCGCTATAGCTGCGGGTAAGACCCGTAACCAACGCATCTCCATCACCACACGCCAGCATACATGCTGCAAAAATATTGCGGTCATTCTTAACCATCCGTACACAATCACGGCGCAAAAAGCCCTGGCGCTCAAGGCGCTCAGTGAGATAATCAATATAGATTTCGTTACGGGTTGATTCTTTCGCATTATGAATTTCAATGCCGGCAAGATCGGTCACGCCAAGCTTTTTAAATCCAGCCTCAACGCGATCGCGACGCCCAACTAACACCGGGATACCATAGCCATTAGCACGCCACTCAGAAGCCGTACGCAATACTGTTTCTTCCTCGCCTTCAGCAAAAATGATCTTGCGCGGATTGCTTAACAAGCGCTGGAATATGAGATTCATATTGTTAGCGGTTGGATTCAAACGCGCTTTGAGCTTGTTAACATAAGCATCCCAATCCGTAATTGGTTTTTTGGCCACGCCGGTATCAACCGCTGCTTTAGCAACAGCAACAGGAATCGTATAAATCAAACGCGGATCAAACGGTGTTGGAATAATATATTCTGGACCATATTCCATTTTGCGCCCTGCATAAGCAGCCGATACTTCATCGGATACCGGCTCTCTTGCCAGCCCAGCCAACGCACGAGCGGCCGCAATTTTCATTTCCTGGTTAATTTCTTTTGCGCGGACATCCAAAGCTCCCCGGAAAATATAGGGGAAACCCATGACATTATTAACCTGGTTATTATAGTCGGAACGGCCGGTTGCAATAATCGCGTCATCCCTTACTTCCAATACTTCTTCAGGTGTGATTTCTGGATTTGGGTTGGCCATAGCAAAAATGATAGGATTTTCAGCCATGGTTTTGACCATCTCTTTGGTTACGGCCCCTTTAACGGACAATCCCAAAAATACATCAGCTCCTACAAGGGCTTCTGCCAGGCTTCTGGTTTCGGTTTCAACGGCGTGTGCCGATTTCCACTGGTTCATTCCACTAGTACGACCCTGGTAAATAACGCCCTGGCTATCACACAGAATTACATTTTCATGTTTAACGCCGATGGCTTTCATTAATTCAATACAGGCAATTGACGCCGCACCGGCGCCGTTTGCCACAACCTTGATATCTTCAATTTTACGGCCAGTGATATCAAGCGCGTTTAATAAACCCGCAACTGAAATAATCGCTGTTCCATGTTGATCATCATGGAACACCGGAATATCCATAATTTCTTTAAGACGTTGTTCAATGATAAAGCACTCAGGCGCTTTAATATCTTCGAGGTTAATACCGCCCCAGGTTGGGCCAAGATATTTGACCGCATTAATAAATTCTTCTGGGTCTTCGGTTGCTACTTCAAGGTCGATTCCGTCAATATCGGCAAAACGTTTAAACAAAACCGCCTTACCTTCCATGACTGGCTTAGAGGCTAACGCTCCCAAATTACCAAGACCCAGCACTGCGGTACCATTCGAAATAACAGCTACCAGATTACCTTTGGATGTGTAGCGATATGCGTCTTCAGGATTTTTATGAATATCAAGACACGGTTCCGCAACCCCAGGAGAATAAGCCAATGACAATTCTTTTTGGGTTGTCAGCGGTTTGGTTGGTGTAATTTCGATCTTACCGGGCTTTCCTTCTTCGTGGAAACGTAAGGCTTCTTCGCGGGTAACTTTTGCGTTTTGGTTTGCATTGGCACTTGTCATAGTATTCCTTTATCATACCTGTAAAATAATGGCGAAAACCTATCACAGTTTGGCTGCAAAATAAAGCTTTATGTACGGTGTCTGTTCCGGTTTTCAGAAACATAAACACGCTTATCGTGTGTGGATTTATCCAAATAACAACGTCAGGGGCCCCTCTAAAGCATCAATAGGTTACCGCCAGCCGTTTTTGCACTTTTCCCACAAGTTCTGGATAGTGTCTTTTTATGTATGCGGATGCCTCGCCAAGACGGTCATCTACTTTAATAGATAAGGCATATCCCGAATAGAGCGGGTAAACTAATCCCACATAAATGACCTCCCCCTTTTTTACTCGAATAGTAGCGATACGTGGCTGACCAGCGTGATCCAAACCATGTTCCATCGTGTATAGGCCATGATCAGATTTCAAATGATTTAATGTGCGAAGGTTCTCTTCCTGGTCGCCACCTCTTATATAAGCCTGTTGCTGGTCTGTTTGATAATAGGTAACGTGCTCCAGATAATACTCACCTTCTGGTACCTGCAATACACATATGGGCGCCAACTCCGGCGATCGACATGGGGTCCTAAATGCCTGATCACCCGAGCTGCCCTTGCGAATCCAGAGCATCTTTCCCTGAGGAGCTTGCATTACGATCACGGCATTTCCACCGGATAAACCATTATTTTCTTGATCATAATCGGATGAATAATGATAGTTTTTCTCAGCTACACAACCCACCAAGAAAAACAGACCTACCACAAAAAACAGACATAATTTGGTCATAACCCTCTCGATTCAGCACCTTTAAGGCGGGAAGCATTACGCTTTATATAAAAGAAACCACACCCAACACCCCGTTCTCACTCATTTTACACCCTCCTTCAATAAATGTTAACTTCTGTTTTGCTATGATGGTTTAATAAGCTTAAAAATTGTGTTTAGGGCTATATGAAAATTTTTAAAACCACATCTCACGCGTCCGCGTTGGAACACGCAAGAAAACCGAGCATTCTAGGTTTTTCGTTAGTAGAGCTCTCCATCGTCCTAAGCATCATCGCTGTCATTGCCGGCGGAGCCCTGACAGTAGGGGCTGCACGCACCAAAGCAGCCAAGTACGAACAAACAGCAAAAAAAATGGAAATCATCGAAAAGGCCGTGGCCTCCTATCTGGCGATCCGCGGGAAAGTTCCATGCCCCGCCATTGGTTCTACTGCCCAAACCGTTTCTACGTTTGGCTTTGAATCGGATACAGCCTCCGATCCTGATCATTGCACAGGGGTTCCACAAGACGGCAATGCCTGGGTGGGCGTGGTTCCTGTCAGAACTCTCCTGTTGCCCGATGAATTTATGTTTGATGGCTGGGGAAGGCGCATCACCTACGCGGTTGATGACCGTTTTGTCAGCAAATGTGCATTATCAACCAGCACAACATGCTTTAGAACCTCCAATCCCGAACCAACTCCCGACACATTTGGTGATGCTTTGGTTGTTCGGTCTACCTTTACCGACACCACGAATATACGCACTAATAAAGCCATTTTTGTGTTGGTAAGCCACGGTGAAAATGGGCATGGGGCCTGGTTAAGGACCGGTGGAAGCCAGCTTGATGCGGGATCTACCGATGTCGATGAATGGGCCAATTCTCACCGCGTGGTTGCTGAAGGCGGAACCCCAGACAGGATTTTTGTACAGAAAGCACGCAATGAAACCTTTGACGACCTAATACGCTACAAAACAAAGTGGCAACTAGTCAGGGAAGCCGGAGCCGTAATCGACGATGAAGAATGTATCATCGCCGACAAAGTGGTCGCAACGGGATCGACCGACAGCCCAACCAATATTTGCAATGGTTCTGCCGTTACTGACTGCATTGCTAAAGTAAGCAAATTGGCCGCCAAAGTCCAAGGATTGTGCTTGCAGTAATCTTCATTCAGTGTATCCTAGCCGCGTAATCTGGAAAATTTGATCATGCGGCAAGCAATAGCCATAAGCGGAGACCATGCAGGTTTCCAATTAAAACAACAGCTTAAATCTTTCGTAACAGACTTAGGATACCAAGTTCTGGATTTTGGGCCCTTTTCGGAAGAATCGGTCGATTATCCCGATATGGTAATCCCAGTTGCCGATGCTATTGCTACGGGAAAAGCCACCGCAGCTATACTTATCTGCGGTAGTGGTATCGGGATCAGTATTGCAGCAAATCGTTTTCAGTTTATCAGAGCTGCCTTGTGCCACAATGCCCTGACGGCCAAACTTGCGCGTCAACATAATGATGCTAATGTTCTGGCGCTCGGCGCACGGATTATCGATGTGCAAACCGCTAAGGATTGTGTAGAAACATTTCTTTCCACAGCATTTGAAGGCGGACGACACGAACTCCGTGTTCAAAAATTATCACATTTACCCCCTCAATCAGGAGAATCATTATGACCAACGTTTTGAAAGCCTTTTTTTCAACCTCCCTTGACAAAGCTGACCCCAGCATCAATGACGCAATCGAACACGAGCTTGCGCGTCAGCAGCAACAGGTCGAATTAATCGCCTCCGAAAATATTGCCAGCCGTGCTGTTATTGAAGCTCAAGGCACGATCCTTACCAATAAATATGCTGAAGGCTATCCAGGTAAACGTTATTATGGCGGTTGTGAAAATGTTGATGTGATAGAGCAATTAGCTATTGATCGCGCCAAACAGGTATTTAACTGCCGTTATGCGAATGTGCAGCCCCATTCTGGCTCACAGGCTAACCAGGGGGTCTTCAATGCCCTCTTGCAACCCCATGATGTTATTTTGGGGCTCTCCCTGGATTCAGGAGGTCACCTTACCCATGGCGCTAAAGTCAATCAATCAGGCAAATGGTTCGATGCCAAACAATATGGTGTGCGTCGTGATAATGGTTTGATTGATTATGATCAAGTGCAAGAATTGGCAACCACCCATCAGCCCAAAATGCTGATTGCCGGTTGGTCTGCCTACCCACGTACCGTTGATTTTAAACGTCTGCGCGAAATAGCCGACAGTGTTGGAGCCTATTTTATGGTGGATATGGCGCATTTTGCTGGATTGGTTGCCGGTGGCGTTTACCCAGATCCACTGCCGCATGCCCATGTTGTCACCACCACCACACACAAAACATTGCGTGGCCCTCGCGGTGGTATGATTTTAAGCAATGACGAAGACCTTGGCAAAAAATTTAATTCATCCATTTTCCCAGGGATTCAAGGTGGACCATTAATGCACGTGATTGCCGCTAAAGCTGTTTGTTTTGGAGAAGCATTGAAGCCTGAATTTAAAGACTATGCCAAACAAGTGGTTGCGAATGCAAAAATCCTCGCTGAAACCCTGCATTCACGGGGCGTTGATATTGTCACGGGTGGAACCGATAACCACGTTGTCCTGGTTGACCTCAGACCTAAGGGCCTCACAGGTAAACAAGCTGAAAACAGCCTGGAGCGTGCCAACCTCACCTGCAACAAAAATGCGATCCCTTATGATCCGCAACCCCCCTTTGTGACGTCGGGCGTTCGCCTGGGTACTCCAGCAGGAACCACGCGCGGCTTTAAAGAAGAACAATTTAAACTCATTGGAAATTTAATTGGTGATGTTTTGGACGGCCTTGCGCAAAACCCTGATCATAATCAGGCTGCTGAGCAACAAGCAAAGGCACAGGTTCTTGAACTCTGCAAAGAATTTCCTATTTACTAATACCTGATTCCAGGGTTCGTTATGCGCTGCCCAAGCTGTCATTGTGATGATACTCAAGTGAAGGATTCGCGTCCTTCTGATGATAAATTGACAATCAGACGGCGGCGCTTTTGCCTCCAATGTGATTATCGTTTTACAACCATTGAGCGTGTGTTAACCCGATTATTTAACGTGGTTAAAAAAACAGGGGAACGCAGGCCTTTTGATCGAAACAAGATCATGCAGTCCATTTTGTTGGCTGTTCGCAAACGGTCTGTCAGTGCTGAACAGGTCGAAGCCATTGTGAATGATATTGTCCAGCAGCTTGAAAGCACGGGTGAATCCGATGTTTCAACCGCCCTTATCGGAGCCAAGGTGATGGAAGCGCTTTCTACCCTTGACCCCATTGCCTATATCCGTTTCGCTTCTGTTTATAAAGATTTTCAGGAAACAACCGACTTTGAAGGGTTTATCAAAGAAATTGAGCCAAAGTAGCATGTCTGTGTCTGCATTTACAACCCAAGAAGCCGATATCCACCATATGCGCCATGCTTTATCACTGGCAATGCGGCATACGGGGCAAACACATCCTAATCCTGCGGTGGGATGCGTTATTGTGAGCGACCATCTGATTGTAGGGAGAGGTTATACAGGTAAGGGAGGTAGGCCTCATGCCGAAACCCAGGCACTTGAACAGGCTGGACCTCGTGCCAAAGGCGCAACGGCTTATATCACATTAGAACCCTGCGCACATCAAGGTAATACGCCACCCTGCACACAGGCCTTAATCAACGCGGGCATTACTAGGGCTGTTATTGCCGTCACAGATCCCGATCCACGTGTGTGTGGAAAAGGGATAGAACAACTCAAAGACGCGGGTATCGATGTTTTGCTCCATGTCCTCAGAGAGGAGGCCATTCACATCAACAAAGGCTTCTTTATCCGCACCCTTAAACATCGTCCCCGCATAACCCTCAAATGCGCATCCAGTCTGGATGGTAAAGTAGCAACCATCAACGGACAGAGCCAGTGGATTACGTCGGCTGATGCACGGTATGCGTCCCATCTGCTGCGCAGGGAAGCGGATGCTATTATGGTTGGCGTAAACACGCTTATCCGCGACAATCCGCAACTCACTTGCCGCTTGCGGGGTATGGAATCCCGTTCGCCATTACGTATTATCGTAGACAGCCATTTGAAAACGCCCGCAAGCGCCTATGCGATACAAACATCGGATCAATATCCCACCATCCTTGCCCATGTTGAAGGGGCAACAAGCCCTTCACTTGCAGCATTTACCGAGCTGAACTATATTTCCACCCGCCCCACCGCATCCCTTCAGGTTGACCTGCCTTCGTTACTTGAAACATTAGCCAACGAGCGTGGCATTAATCATCTCCTGGTTGAAGGCGGTCCATTGGTTGCTTCATCGTTTTTGAAGCTGGGTTTAGTTGATGATATTATCTGGTTTCATGGCCCACTAATTATGGGTAATGACGGTCTTCCTTCCGTCACTGACCTAGGTTTGCCTTCGCTTAACGACACCCATCATTGGCGTCTTATCAACCAAACCAGGTTTGGGAATGATACGATGTGCCGTTATGCTAATATTTATATGGACTCGTTATTTTCATCCTTATGAGCACTGGTAGCTTTAGGCGCATCCGGCGCTGAAGCGGTTGGGGTGGCTTTGGTTGTTGCGAGATCTTTAAACACGTCCTCAACATTGTAGGCCTTTTGCTCTTTACCTTCGAGATCGATAATCGTATGTAAGTGGGAATTCACTTTGGTGACTTCTTCCTTTAAGTCATCAATGTGTAAATCTTTCAACATCTCATGATAACCATCGGTAAATTCCCTCTGTACGGCTATTAACTTAGCTTTAAACACGCGAAAAGCCCGGATAACTCCAGGCAATTCCTTAGGACCAATAAATATAATGGCAACTAAGGCGATCAATCCAAATTCTGAAAAAGAAATGCCAAACATGGGGTTGCAGCCAATAAAATGAGTTGTTTTACCCTCTCATCTTACTCCGGATTTAGTTAAAATCCACCACCATGATTATAAGAATCGCTCCGACATTTCGAATGTCGAAGAATATCACCTAACTTTTTCATCGCAATTGTTAAACATTATTAAAAATAAAATTCTTGAATCCTATAGTCAGATCGATTATACCGTCACCGATGTTTTTAAATGGGAATAGTTATGAAACAAGTACTGAGACCTTTGCAGAGGATGCTTCCTCCTACCACCACGTCGAAGCCAACCATTTTTTCTCAACCGAACAATCCCGTTTTGGTGATAAATAGTAGGTTTCATTCGAACAAAATACAGGCGGTCACTCTATGGGATACAGCGTTCTTCAAACAATCTGAGGACCAAATTAAACGTATTCAAGAAAACAGACTACATAAGGCATGCCCTGATGCACTTTCGGCAGCAACAGAGAAACTCCAAGCTGTTAATAAAGAGCTGGAGCAGTTGGACGTGAGGAAAGCGGACCTTCTGGAGGCCAAAAGCTTCTTGACTTCACTCCTTGAGTCCTATACTCCCATTCATTCTGATGCAGCGTATCTGGCAAAAGGCAGTTCCGTTGCGCAGGCAGAAGAAAAACTTCAAGCGATTAAAGAGAAATCTCCACAATCATTCATTGAATTAGTGAGCCGCGACTCAAACAATAAGAGCGTTGTTGTAAACAAATAAACTGCTCTGGCGATTCTCCTCAGCACGGAGAATCGCCCTAGTTCATCTTGCGAGCAAACCTCAAATAGATGGCCCCGCGTCCCTGCTCATGGGCTTTTTGTTGATAACGCGTTTGAATCCAGTCTGACGGAGGGGTCAGCCAGTCGTTTTTACTTTCAGCCATCCAGGTAAATCCCGTGTGGGTCGTCATGTGGAAAATAATCCACTGTGCATATTCCTGATGATCCGTAGCAATACGCAATTCAGCGCCAGGCTTCATTTTCTGTGCCAGCAAATCCAGGAACGTATGCTGAATGAGCCGTCGCTTTTCATGGCGCTTCTTGGGCCAGGGATCGGGGAATAGAATAAACACTCGACCGAGTGACTCATTTTCAATCCGCTCAAGGATAAGCCGGGCATCATCACTGGAAGCCCTGATATTCTGATAGTTAAATTTCTCCACCAAAACTAAAAATGCAGAGATACCATTCACATAGGTTTCGCATCCCACAAATCCAATATCTGGATGATTATATGCCTGACCGAGCATATGCTCACCTTTGCCAAGACCAATTTCAAACCAGATATCCTTAACCGGCGTTTGAAACCAATGAAACGGATTTTCAAGCGATGGTCCTGGTAACGCAGGAGGCACGGCCAAGGATGAATAGAATCCACCCATCACTTCCTTTTGTTCAGGAGTCAGCGGCCTGCCTTTTCTTCGACCAAACGAAGACAGCCATTTGGGCGGTTGTTTTTCCATACGCATTATCAAATTCTAATCTTAAACAACTAACGCTTTAGCAGGATGATTGCTAGTGGTTGATTTAAGATGGAATTCCTGTCTCAAGGCATCGACCAAATCGGTTTTTTCCCAGGTAAATCCACCTTCTGTTTCGGGGTCACGACCAAAATGCCCGTAAGACGCCGTCTTTTGATAGATAGGTTGATTGAGCTTTAAATGGGTACGGATGCCACGCGGGGTAAGATCCATCAACGCATTCAACACTTCTGCCAGACGATCATCACTGATTTTGCTAGTACCATGAGTGCTCAGATAGAATGACACCGGTTTAGCAACGCCAATGGCATAGGATAATTGAATCAAACACTCTTCGGCAAGCCCCGAAGCCACGACATTTTTAGCCAGGTAACGCGCTGCATACGCTGCGGAACGATCGACTTTGGTAGGGTCTTTTCCAGAAAAACAACCGCCACCATGGGGCGCAGCGCCACCGTAGGTATCAACAATAATTTTCCGTCCGGTCAAACCAGTATCGCCATCAGGACCGCCAATCACAAATTTACCGGTTGGATTGATCATATATTCGGTACCGACTAACCATTCTTTTGGAAGCGACGCTTCAATGTAAGGAATGATCATATCACGCACTTGTTGTTGGGTTACACCTTCGACATGTTGCGATGAAATCAAAACGGTTTTAGCGCGAACCGGTTTACCCTCGACATATTCAAGCGAGACCTGGCTTTTAGCATCAGGACCAAGCAAGGGCAATTTACCAGCTTTGCGGTCAACCTGGAGGCGGCGCAGCACATCATGCGAATAATGGATGGCTGCTGGCATAAAAATATTTCCGCTGGTGTTTATTTCGTTGGTAGCATAACCAAACATAATTCCCTGGTCACCCGCGCCTTCATCTTTGGTGCCGCTAGCATCAACGCCTTGGGCAATGTCAGCTGATTGCTGATGCACATAGACATCCACCTTTGCTTTTTGCCAATGGAAGCCTTCCTGTTCGTAGCCGATATCTTTGATGACACGGCGCGCAGTTTCTTCAATGACTTGTTTATTAACAGACTCTGGTCCCCTGGACTCACCGGCAATAACAACCTGGTTAGTGGTTACCAGCACCTCAACCGCAGAGCGGGACTGAGGGTCTGCCGCCAAAAAGGTATCGAGTACGGCATCTGAAATTTGATCGCAAATTTTATCGGGATGGCCATCGGCAACCGACTCACTGGTGAAAATGTGATGACGGCGTTTTTTAAATGAAAAGGACACGAAAGATACCTAGCTTAATTGAACCAAATAATGAAAATTCCGTGGGTGATCATACAGTGAAACCGCATGTAATTCAACCATTTCATGGCATGAGCCTTTTGTTTAACAACAATAAGTTTCCTTAAAACCTGGTTAATAAGTCGCTCTACCCCAGCATTACAATCCTTATTCTGTTACAATCAAGCTCAATAAAATGAAGGCCTGATAGAGAAAATTCACCCAAACGTCAAAATGCTATTGTATATATTGCAAATTTGTGATTAAATAGTTAACTGCTTCCTGTTAGAGAAGAGATAAGAAAAGGAGTCATTATGGTAGCCAATCGTTCATTTGCAGATCTCAATATCATGGTTGTAGACGATGATGACGACACCCGTTATATCGCCCATCAGCTACTCAAGAAGGCTTGTGGCTTTGAGCATATTCGAGAATTCACCGAAGGACGCTCCGCTTTGGATCATCTGATGGAACACCCAACGGATGTTGATATTATTTTTATGGACCGCATGATGCCACGTATGACTGGGTTGGAATTTTGTCAGGAGCTTCGTAAAACACCGCAATTCTCGCATGTTGACATCATTGTCCAAACGGGCAAGACCGCCTGGTTTGAGATTGATGAAATCCTTGAATCGCAGCCTGACTATCTCATCAGGAAGCCGTTTTTACAAGAGCAGCTTACTCCCTATTTTGCCGAAGCTGGCAAGCGCGCCTTACGCCGCCGAACCTTTACAGAAGCGCTTACCGGCAAAGCCGACATCATGCCCCCACAGCTCTTAACCTTTGAAGCAAGAACAATCGCCGAAGCACCCGCCATCGCCATTCAACTAGCTCGGTATTTTCCGCGTCCACTGCACGTGGTGGAAGCCATATACGAACTGATCGTTAATGGGATAGAGCACGGAAATCTTGACATGGGTTTCAGTCTTAAACGATCACTACTCAATGCAAACACCTATGAGCAGTGCCTCAGACAAAAGGAACAAGAGGCGCAGCATCAGCACAAAACGGTGACCATCCATCTTCACCAAGCCAACAACACACTTTTTCTTACCCTTCAGGATCAAGGCAATGGCTTTAATCATGCGCCTTATCACACCCTAACCCGCTACTTACTGGTCGAGCCCTTCGGCCGCGGTATTATTAAGGCGCATCGTGCATTTGATACGGTCGAGTATCAAGGCGCCGGCAATCGGGTTATGTGTTCGTATAGATGCTCGAGTGGAAGCGTATAGGCCTACACGAGAAGGATTTTCATGCTGACTCCAGCAGACACTCATCCGCGGTTGGTATCGACCCATTCATAAGTATCATTCATAATGCGTGAACTCGATTATATAAATATGATTCTATAAATATAATGCATATACTAAATAAGTATTGATGTGTATCATCCTATGAACAGGCCACACTCTACAAAGAGTAAGTAAATTTCCTAAATAGTGTTGTGAAAAAGGCACCTGTTTTCAGGTGCCTTTTTTAATGACAGTGTGTTTAGTTCAAGAACCTGTATTAATGTCTAAATTGATTTCATTGAGCGCCGGAGGGAGGCGCCTAAACAAATAGGAAAGAATAATAGCCTTGCTTTTACCGCCTCGGCCTTAGGTTAAATCCGACCTGAGCAGAACAAAAAAAATCAATCTGTTAGTCACCTATTTTTGCCAACGTAATAGGCACACACCAACAACAAGACGCTCAATAACCCATAGAACTTATCACCAAACCGTGCATAGAGTGTGGGTGCAAGGGCATTGGGCAGGGAGGCATTGATAATGCCTGTTTTATTTAACCCAAGTGACGCACGAATACGGCCATAAGCATCGAAGACGCCGCTTATCCCTGAATTGGCTACCCTGACCAACGGCAGGCCTTGTTCGATCGCCCGCACCCTGACCATGTGGAAATGCTGATAAGGACCGCTACTTGTGCCAAACCAGGCATCATTCGTAATGTTGACCAACCATGAAGGACGCAGATCTTTATTGACGCTTTCCTGTGGGAAAATACCTTCATAACAGACTAACCCCGAAAAAGGTGGCGTGTTGGGAACGCTAATGGTTTTAGGGCCGGTTCCAATTTCAAAATCGCCCATGCCATGGGTAATTTTATCGATAAAGGGTAATAACGCACGCATCGGCACATATTCACCAAAAGGCACCAGGTGGGTTTTATCGTAATGCCCCTCGACTTCTCCTGTGCCATTGAGAACAAACATCGTGTTCCATAATTTATCCTGGCTCTCGGTGGCTCCAGAAATTAGGCGGATACCTCCCGTAATCAAATGCACGTTGTCTGGCAGAGCCCCGGCGATAATTTCATGGAGTGGACTATATTGATTCAAGACAAAAGGTACGGCCGTTTCTGACCAGATGAGATGTGTGATTTTCTCACTCCCGGGCAGATTACTCATGCGCAAATGCTTTTCCACAATTCCCAGCCGCATTTGCGAATCCCATTTGATATTTTGTGGAATATTGCCCTGAACTAAACGCAAATGGATGCTGGGGGTATTCCCCGTATTGGAATGCATCAATCTGACCATGCCAACACCTGTTAGACATGCAAGCGTGACAACGCCAAATACCGCAGGTACCCACATTCTTTTAGGAAGCGAAAGCAGGGCATAAGCCGGCAATGCGTAAGCGCATAAAGCCAGTAGGCCGAGGCCATGAATGCCAACCCATGCCGCCCCCTGCAACATAACCACATGAAAGCCAAGGCTATAACCTAGCAGATTCCACGGAAATCCTGTGAACAGATACGTGCGCCCGTACTCTAGTGCTGTATAAAAAACAATAAACAATAACACCGGATCATGTAACCAGCGCCGTGCATAGTGCACCAATAGGCACGCGACAGCCGGAAAGATCGCGATAAAAGCGGGCACTCCCAAAACCGAAAAAGGAACCATCCACGCAAATTTATCTGCTTCCTGCAATAGCGCATAAGCGGTCCAATAAAGGCCAAAGACAAAAAACCCCCATCCCCACCACCAACCAATCCACCAGGCCTGCCTTAAACAGCTTGCGTTGGCCAGATAATAGATGACCACCGGAATGGTGATAAACCAGATGGGAAAAAAGAAAATGGGAGCTAGTCCCAAAACGCTCAGCCCCCCCAAGAGGAAGAGGAGCGATTTTTGTTTCCAGCCCTGCAGCGATAAAACGGCAGCCAGTATCTGCCTTAATTTATGCCTGATCCGAGGATTCTGATTCTGATTCAGATTTTGATTCTGAATCGGTGTAATTGGATTTGTTTGCGAGTAGGTGGATTTTGATTTTTTTGACACGGCGTGGATCTGCTTCTAGCACCTCAAAAATAATTCCTGACGGGTGGGAAATTTCCTCACCATTCTTGGGAACATACCCCAATTTATGGAAAATGTAACCACCGAGTGTGTCAAATTCTTCCATTTCGTTAGCAACAATGGTTGAGCCGGTTTCCTTTTCAAATGTTTCAACTTCAACCCTACCACTGGCAAGCCAGGTGCTTTCATTGAGACGCTGCAACAGAATTTCGTCATCAGTGTCGTGTTCATCTTCGATTTCACCGACAATTTCTTCCATGATATCTTCAATGGTAACCATGCCATCAATGCCACCATATTCATCCAGCACCAAAGCCATGTGTATCCGTTTCAAACGCATTTTAAGTAATAAATCAACCAGCTTGATCGATGGCGACACAAACAAAATATCCCGCAATATATGCTGGATGTAGAAATTTTTATGTGTCCCCAAATAAGGAAGCACATCTTTGGTGTGAATAAACCCTTTGACGTTGTCGAGACTCTCTTCATAAACAGGAATGCGTGTATGTTCACTGGTAATGAGGCATTCGCGCAATTCATCCAGGGTGGTATGTTTTTCAACAGCGATAATATCGCTGCGGGGAACCATCACATCATTGGCTCGCAAATCCCTAAACTCAATGACATTGCGCAGCATAAATTGCTCCTGCACACTTAAGTTAGCGTGACCGGTCTCATCACTGGCACCAATTTGATCTTCCGCCTGCGCGTATTTATTCCTGGAAAATAATCGGCGAAACCATGATCGCAATTCTGCTGTGTTTCGTTTTTCCCTGTATCGTCTCATAAAGCTATCCTAATTCCCTTTTATGCACCCAGCTCTTCATAGGGGTTTGCAATCCCCTGGCTTTGAAGAATCTGTATTTCTAAATTTTCCATGATTTCAGCTTCGTCATTGTCTTCGTGATCATACCCAAGTAAATGCAAAAGCCCGTGAATAACCAGATGATGGATATGGTCCGTCAGGGTTTTTCCTTCTTCTTTGGCTTCCTTATCGATGGTTTCATAAGCAAGGATAATATCCCCCAGCATTGAGATGCCTTCAACGCTTTCTGGCAGCACATACTCCAATGGGTTTAATGGCTCCTGCGGAAACGACAAGACATTGGTGGGTTTATCCTGCTTGCGGTACGATGCATTTAATCCTTGAATCATAGGGTCGTTGGCTAGCACAACCGCCACCTCAACCACGCTGTCAGGATTTTTTTCTAAATAAGGTTTCAGCTGCGGTATCGCAAAGGCCTGCTGCATGATATGTACCACATCATGTTCAAGATTTGGAATGGTCAACCACGCCGGGTGCAGGGGGTGAATAAGGATATGCACCCTCTCACTACACAATGGATCACTTGTCATAGGCCCGTATAATTTTTGTTAACAAAGGATGTCGGATTATATCCTTCTCTGAGAATTCAACAACCCCTATTTCATCTAAATGCTTTAATCGTTCCACTGCATCACGTAGACCACTGGTAATGCCGCGTTCTAAATCCACTTGTGATAAATCACCGACCACCACCATTTTAGAGCCTTCACCTAAGCGGGTGAGGAACATTTTCATTTGCGTAGGCGTTGTGTTTTGTGCCTCATCAAGAATCACGATCGAACGGGTTAATGTTCGGCCCCGCATAAAAGCCAGTGGGGCAATTTCAATCATGCCTTTTTCGAGATAGCGAGCAATATCATCCGCGCCTAGCATATCGTGCAGGGCATCATAAAGAGGCTGTAGATAGGGGTCAATTTTGTCTCGTAAATCACCAGGAAGAAATCCCAATTTTTCACCGGCTTCTACTGCAGGACGCGATAACACGATTCGCTCCACCTCATGTTTCAATAACAACGCAACCGCAACCGCAACCGCCAAATAGGTTTTACCCGTTCCAGCAGGGCCAGTAGCAAACACCATATCTTTGGTTCTTAATTCGGAAATATATTTACGCTGCTGTTCGGTATAGTGCCTGATTTGTCGCTTACGTGTCGTTAACACCGGCTCATTGGTTAAGGTTTCACTGGTATCGCTGGTTGAAATTTCCATAGTAAGACGCACCATTGCTTCTACCTCTTTTAGACTAATGGTTTGATGACGTTGGAGCGTTCTATAGAGGGAAACCAATACCTCCCTGGCAATCACTATTTTTTGGTCATCGCCTTGGATAGAAATCGTGTTCCCGCGTGAAGAGATAGACACTCCCATGAGCTTCTCGATTCGGCTTAAATTGGCGTTATTTTCTCCCATCAGTTGCCCAAGCAACTCGGAACTATCGAACGAAACGTGTATAATACCTTCACTCAATGCCAGATCCCCTGTTTTTCGTTGACCTACATTTTCCGTTTATGCATTCTTCATCGTTTAAGTTTAGGCCACGTTTGCTAAATTTGTGTAAATATATTTTCAACCAATTTACCTTCGAGGCTATTTGCACCGGCACTGACCAGTTCAACCTCGCAAATGCGGTTCATTATTTCTTTGTCGGTTTTTACATGTACCGACTGCAGATACGGTGTTTTACCAATCACTTGCCCTGGATGCTTACCTTTTTTGAAGAAAAGCACCGGCATCGTTTTGCCTACGGAGGCCTGGTTAAACGCCAATTGCTGTTGCCGCAGTAATTGCTGCATCCGCTCCAACCGGTTGGATTTAACGTCTTCTGGAACCTGGTTCTCCATTTCAGCCCCAGGGGTTCCTGGACGCTGACTGTATTTGAACGAATAAGCCTGGGCAAACCCAACCGTTTTGATCAATTCCATGGTTTCTTCAAAATGCGCTTCTGTTTCACCAGGAAAGCCAACGATAAAATCAGACGAAAATTGAATATCTGGATTGTCTTTCCTTAGCCTTTCAATGTGCTTAAGAAAAAATTCGGCAGTGTGCTGGCGGTTCATCGCTTTGAGGATCGTATCCGATCCCGACTGGACCGGCAAATGGACAAACGGCATTAACTTATCTATCTCGGCATGGGCTGCAAACAGGCTGTCGTGCATATCGCGCGGATGGGAGGTTGAATAACGGATACGCTCTAACCCCTCAATCTTGGCAATGTGACGGATTAACACTCCCAAATCCCAAATTGTACCATCAGGTCCCTCACCGTGAAAGGCATTCACATTTTGCCCAAGCAGGGTGATTTCTTTTGCACCGTGTGCGACATACGCCAAGGCTTCACGGTAAATATCCGACACCGGGCGCGAATACTCGGCACCACGCGTATAGGGAACCACACAAAAAGTACAGAATTTATCACAGCCTTCCTGGATCGATAAAAACGCCGAGATGGGCGATTCAGAAATATCCGGCAACGCATCAAATTTAGACATTTCCGGAAATTCAAGGTCAACCAATTTACCTTTGCGGCGCACTTCGCCAATCATTTTGGGCAGATTCTGATAGGATTGTGGGCCCACCACAATATCCACAAACGGAGCGCGACGAAAAATTTCTTCACCTTCTGCTTGCCCTACACAGCCAGCCACAGCAATAATCATTTCATGGCCGAGTTTTGCGCGCGCTTCTTTCGCCATACGAATGCGGCCAAGCTCCGCATAGACTTTCTCGGATGCTTTTTCACGGATATGACAGGTATTGAGGATAACCATATCGGCATCACTGAATAAATATTTATCCTGCTCTGTTTCATCCTGCTCGCATGCCTGGATGGCGGGGGTAATCAATTCAAACCCCAACGGCTTGAGTGAATCAAGCATTCTCCCAGAATCATAAACATTCATCTGACAGCCATAGGTTTTAATATATAATTTCTTACTCAATGCATTCTCCATTTATCTGAATACTTGACATAAACCTTATTTTTTCTTTTCAGATTCAAGTAAGGGCACGGCATACAGTTCCAGGCGGTGATCCACCAATCGGAAGCCTAAATCGTAGGCGATTCTTTCTTTAAGGCGTTCTATTTCTTCATTATAGAACTCCAAAACAGTCCCCGAACGAATATCGATCAAATGGTCGTGATGCCCGTCTTGAACGGTTTCATAACGGGAGCGGCCATCGCCAAAATCGTGACGGTCAATAATGCCTTCATCTTCCAGTGTACGCAAGGTTCGATAAACAGTAGCAATGCTATTCAATTTAGGGTTGATGGCGCTAGCCCGACGATGGACTTCCTCTACATCAGGATGATCCGTAGCGTCTGACAACACTTTAACAATAATACGGCGTTGTTCGGTAAGTTTAATCCCTTTTTCCAAACATTTTTTTTCTAGTTCGGAAAGAGGACCACGCTTGTTTGCTATTGTCATATATTACCTTGTACCATACGAAAAGGGCATCTCCAAAAAATTTCAGAGATGCCCTTACTTATATCAGCAATCACGCCAACAGTCTATGCATTCTCAAATGCATCAATACGGACGGTAGATGCTTTTCTAGCACCACGGCGATGGGCACGGTGGCCAAGGCCGATGTCTTTTGCCAATTGGCTTCTTCTTTCAGCATAGCGTGGAGCAACCATTGGGTAATCCGCTGGAAGACCCCATTTTTTGCGGTATTCTTCCGGTGTCATGTTGTAATTGGTGCGAAGATAACGCTTAAGCATTTTCATTTTCTTGCCGTCTTCTAAACAAACAATGTAATCCTCATGTATAGATTGATCAATTAAATCACTTACTTCTTGTGGGGTGCGAAGGGTGGTGAAACCAATGCCGCTTGACCAGTCAAGGCTCTTGAATCCGCCATAAACATTCTTAATGAGTTCAGGTAAATCGGAAGGAATCACATGATTGTGAGAAACATAAGAAGCAACCAGCGTTGCTGTGCATTCCAATAGCACGTTAGCGTCAATATTGTTGACCATAAAATATCCTTATTAATACTAAAAAAATAACCTAATTTAAGTAATATGCTAATTATAGCATGACTTCCCCTAATGAAACTGTAGTTTTAAAAAAAATGCAACAAAAAAATCGGACTTAGCTAAAAAAGTTTCTTTTTTTGGTATATCCAGTTGAAATTTAAACATTTTTTCACTACCATCAATTGGGCGAATTTAATTCAATTCCAGGTTATGAGCATTAAAAAGTCAAAAAAACCCCTCCATGTCGTGGCCCTTTCCTATGAACAAGGCAAGGACCATGCGCCACGTATTATTGCTAAAGGCCAGGGTGAATTAGCCGAGAAAATCTTGTCGATTGCTAAGGAACATCGCATTCCTGTTCATCACGATACGTCACTGGCCGAAATCCTTTCTGCGTTTGAATTAGATGCGTTTATTCCTCTTGAGGCATATCATGCCGTTGCCCAGATATTGTCCTATATTTATCGCAACCATCCACCTGTGAGTATTGCCTTATGACACTTGTTATACCTGATACGCTCAAACAAACAGCCGATCTTCTGGTTGAACAATTCCAGGAATTGATTACCACCGTTATGCTGTTACGGCAAAACCCAATTGGCAATGAAATTGATGATCAGGCAACTATACTTGAAGAAAAGATGAAGCAATTCAAAAATAATATTAACAAGGGCGATATGACGGCTGCCCGCGACATCATGAAAGAAACTGTTGAATTATGTTATAGTTTTCGCGATGCTATCAAAACCGAAATTGACCGCATCAACCAGTCGCAAAAGCGCAGAGTGCTTACCGCATTCATATTCCAAGCGAATTGGTTGAGCAGGACTAATGAGGTAACCGATCCTTAAACATGAGTTGGGAACGTCTGTCATGGATGATTGGGGTCATCATTGCAGCATAAGCGAATAACGAGGAAAGAGGCCACCGATGATTGATCCCTTCATGATGCTACGCGTAGTGATTGCACTGCTGTTTGTGCTCAGCCTCATTGGCATCGTCTTTGTGTTACTCAGGCGCCATCAATCTGGCTCCTGGGTATCGATAAAAAAACCCCGGCGTATCCGCCTGGTCGAATCACTGATGCTCGACAATAAGCACCGCGCCATTTTACTGGAAAGGGATCAGTGCCGTTATTTTATTCTCCTGGGCGGAGCCAAACCAATTGTGCTTGATCAGGAATCAACCCGTCTTGATACACACGATTCGCAAGCATGATGAGTATGGCTATGACTTTATTTTCCTCCCATTCCCGCGCCGCCCTGAGCCGTTATCATGGTTTGGCTGGTGTATGCGCCCTTATAGCTCTGGTTGCCCTTGTAACCACCCTTATGTTCGCGCCACACCCGGCCTGTGCCCAGGCTTTATCCGTTGATTTGGGGGGTGATGCCAATAGCGGCAGTGTTACCGGCAAGATTTTACAGATGGTCCTTCTGGTTGGGGTATTAAGCCTGGCTCCTTCGCTGCTGGTCATGGTCACCTCTTTCACCCGTATCATTGTGGTGCTCTCTTTCCTGCGCAGTGCCTTGGGTTTGCAGCAAACCCCGCCAACCCCGGTATTGGTAAGCCTGGCGTTATTTTTAACCGGCTTTATCATGATGAATACGTTTGAACAAGCCTATAAAGACGGCATTGCCCCCTTAATGCGTGAAGAAATCAAAGAAGACGTTGCCATGGAACGCACCGCTAAGCCATTCCAGCATTTTATGCTAAGCCAGGTACGCGAGAAAGATTTGGGCCTGTTTATGGACCTGGGTAAAATCCCCCCCCCAACCAAAGCCGAAGACACCCCCTACCGTGCCTTGGTCCCTGCGTTTATGATCAGCGAGCTGCGCCGTTCGTTTGAAATAGGCTTTCTCATTTTTCTTCCCTTCCTGATGATCGACATGCTCGTTTCCTCTACCTTGATGGCCATGGGTATGATGATGCTTCCACCGGTGATGATTTCACTACCGTTTAAGTTGATTTTCTTTGTGATGATCGACGGCTGGTATTTGATCTGCGGGAGTTTGGTTAAGAGCTTTGGGGCGGTTTGAGATCATCGTACGAGCAACTACATCAGTCCAAACAAACCAGATACAGAGTGCGTCTAGGGCCTCCCCCTACTTATGTGTGAGCCCATTTTGAGGGAGCATTCCACTATTGGCCGGCGAGTCAGGGATTAAAACTTCTGGCTTGCCAGCCTTATAGCGGATGACGTGATCTTTAGCTTCATTCTTTAGGCTACCCAGCACAGGATGATCTTCCGGCAAGTGCTTCCGATTTACGTGATTTTTCGACTCCATTAACATGGTTCTTATGCCCATTCATAAGATCCTGGTGTGAACGTTTAGAAAGATCAGGATTTGCTTCAAGATAGGTTCTTGCGTGCTGAATTAGGTATGGATTATCGATAACCAGCTTCGTTAGTCCATAATTTGTTTTTGCTTCGATCCGGCAATGGGGAAATGACTCCCGGATAACGTCTGAGATTGTTTTTTGCTGCTCGTTGTTGAGTTCAAAGAATGTGCACACTAATTGAGGATTATTTACGTTTTCTTGATTTTTGCAATGAAGACTCTTTAGTCCACTTTCTACAAGTTTATCTAAGATTTCAACACAAGATTGGCGTGTATAATAATGACATAGTCCTTTGACTAAAAGAGGACTCTCCAGCCATTGCTCAGCTGTTATTTCTTCTTCCTGGCTTTTTTCGAATAAACGCAGTGCGGGAACAATGCTTAAAACAGAAATTATTTCAGGAACTATTTCAGAAAAGGGAGGGTTTTCTGGTTTTAGATGCCCAATGATGTCCTGATACATTTCGACAGGCAGCCCATGATCCTTTTGAATCGCATGAAAGTTAAATCCTATTAATGCCGAAATAACATCAGGGTTGAGCCGCATCAGGGTTGTCAAAACGGAAACTGCAATAAGTGGCCTATCTTTGGCCATATCAAGATAATTATCATACCACGTCATCTTGGTCATAGGGGCAATGTTTCTATCCCAGGTGGGGGCGTTTTTAGCAATCGATTTATACAATCCTCTGGTGCTGCTGTCGAATTTATCGTCATTGATGCGAGCCACAAGCGCGCAAGGTTCGCTTCTTGTAACTCCAAAAAAAAGCATTATATCAAGGCTTTTAGCAATGTTTTGCCAAGCTTTTTCATATTCTTTTCTTTGCTCTTTTGTCTCACACTCAGGAGCAAATATGTCAAAGTAATTCTCTGGATCGAAATCCTCGTCGAGACTCATCTCCAGTGAGCCAATAGGTATTATCCCCCCGTCTGTTTGGGGGAGAGTAGCTCCATGGCGCAGCATTAATTTTACAATATCGGGGCGTGAAATCGCGTAATAAAGTGGAAATTGTCCAACTTTCTCAGCATGCGTTCCACATCCTAATTCCAGAAGATGCTTCACAACCTCAAAAGATCCGGTCTCGGCAGCGACCGTTATTGGCAATTTACCATCTTTCTTAGATATAGTATTAATAGTATTAAGATTCTTATTTATTACTCCTATTATCGTTTCATCGGATTTTTTTGCTTTTATAGCATGAATAATAGTCTCTCTCATATAGGTCTCCATTCTTGATTAGAAATCGAGGAACTCTATACTGCGATAAAGATGGAGTCAACCTGGTTATGATATGAATCTATTCTATATCTGTATAATGAAAAGACAATGTTTGATTTGGCTTGTCTATGTGGGGTTTGCCAATGTTTTCTTATAATTAACCCAGAAATTCTCGATATTATCCAGACCCAGTGTTTTTTCGAGTTCCTTAGGGCGGATAGGTTTAGGTACTTCGATTAGATAATTGATGATTTGGGTCGTTTTTAATGTGGTATCTAAATGCGGTTGATAGCGTTCTTTGATAATGCTAAGCCCTTTCTCATGGCCTGTCATGGCATATCCCAATGACAGCCGCATCAGTAGATCGCTTTCTTCCTGATTAAGTAGTGTATTTTGCAAATGCCGTCGCATGAGGACTTGTTCTAGCGTGGCAACCAACCTAACCCAGTTGCGTTGACGCCAGAAAATTTCGGATCTCAATAAATTAGATTTTTCAGATGGGTCATTATCAAGCAGGGCTTTGGCGTCTTCACCACGGCCCAGATTTATATAGGATTCTGCACGCAAATAACGTGCTTGCCGCAGGATATCTTCCTCGGCTGTGGGGGCGATTTTATCGAGGGTTTCAATGGCTTTGTCAGATTTTTTCTCTAAGAGATACAGATGGGCTAATTCCAGTAATGCATGATCTTTTTCTGCGCCTGAAAGTCGATATTGCGTTTGATGTTCTAGCAGTAAAATAGCTTCAGGGATTAAGTCAACCCTCGACAGTCGTGTTGCCAATTTCCGTGTAATTTCATCCCCTACGGAACCAATGGGTTGCCATTCTCTGAATTTATAATAAAGTGAAAGTGCATCAATGTCTGACAAACGATCAGCTCCACCATCTTTAAATAAAAACTGAAATGTTTCACTCAGCTGACGACTAACCGACAGGCTATATTCTGATTCGGGATAAAAGGTCACAAATTGTTTCCATGATTGCATACCTTTTTCATAGTGCTTGTCGTCGACATAAAGCTGACCGATGTCACGTAGAATCTGGCCTTCAAAATCGGGCTCACGCCAGACAAAGACAAGATGTTCCAGACGTTCGGCCGCCTTCGAAGAATCTATTTGCTTGAGATCTAATTGAATGCGGATGAAATTATACTCAGCACGTGCGCGATTTAATCGATCCTTTGCATCGCCCATTAATTCTTGCAGAATGGTTTTTGCTTCGTCCCATTCTTTTTGTTTCATGAGCAGCTGTGCTTTCATGAACTTAATGTCATTGATGGGAGTGTCTGCGCCTTTTTCTTCTAAAAGATTGTCGATCACTGCTTTTGCTTTTTCGCCACCATCATCCAGCGATAAAGCCCATTGGGCAGAGGCTAGCCCCAAAGGAATACGCCAGGTTTGGGGATAAAGTCTCAAAAAATCTTCGCGGTATTGAACATAAGGAAGGTCCGTTCCAGGCTGACGTTGTTCTAGCTGAGTTAAACCATCCCAGAACGTTACCTCTTGTTGTTCTTTAAAGGATAAGGGCATGGATCGTAATAGGGAGAAATCCTGACTGGCCTGTGGGAAATCATGAAGCCGATAGGCTAGTGCTCCATGAAGCATTAGAAATGTTTTCTGTAATGATAAGGGGGTATTGAATGATTTGATATAATTGAGTACGCCGAGCGCTTCGGTGTTAAAATCATTTTGCGCATACCACCGTGCAATATCAAAATGGACACCCAGCCTGTCTTTGGGATCTGGGATCGTATTTAATTTCTGATTTAAGCGGTCTAGGCCCTGCAAAAAGGATGCTTTGTTTTCGGCTTTTGGAATCGGAAAGGGCAATAAGGTTGACGTGAGCATTAATCCGTCTTGTAGATGCTGCTTTTCATATTGATTAATTTCTGCGTCGACTTGAGCCTTTTGTTGTAATTCAATATAAGGCTGAAGTGAGGGGCTTTCGATCATAACTCCTGTGGGATCCTGCTCTACGGTAACTTCCTCATTATGGGCAATAATAGCAAGTCCCTGAGCGCTTGGTAAAATAGAATAATCGACGGATTGAATGAAAGAGGCAATACCTACTTCTGCATAAGGAAGCGGAACAATCACGATGTTATCGCCGATATCCGGATCGACCATACGGATAATTTGACCCGTATTGGCAACGGGAATATAGCTTCCTGCGCGATGTTTAACTTGATTAAGGGGTTTAACGGTCAAAATGCGTCCAGGCGCTTTTGCCTGAGGTAAAAAATAGAGTTTCCAATCGTTGCCCTTGTGGCGTGTTTCCACATGAAGTGGGGCATCATGCTGAATACGGATGATCGTGTAATGTTTATCGACAATTTGCTTTATGTCCTTAATGTGTGGCAATTGATGGTTGAAATCACTTAAATCAACATGTTTATAAGCATCAAACACAATCCAGGTATAAGGAGCGCGTTCAAACACCGCCAACGATACTAATTGATCCCAATGAATGGTTACGTAGGGGTATTGATCAATGCTGATTGATGTTGGGTCTTCTTTTTCATCATCGCCTTTGGCTAATTGATCCCATGCGTTGATGCGCATTGTATCCTGAGAGATTCCCTTTTGCAGGATCGCTCGTTCATTGGTTTCTTCTGCCGGGGCGGTGTTCTTATCCTGATCAAGCTGTTCTACGACGGGATTTTTTTCGGGGATTGGTTTAGGGGGGGCAACCGTAGTAGGGGCGGGTGGAGCTGTGCTCGACTTAAGTGCTTGGGGTGTTATGGCCTTTGTTTCCTTAGAAGTTACGGCCTGGTCTTTTGGTGGCCGAGCGGGCGTGTTTTTCTTTTCGGCTACTGCTTTTTGGGGTGCATCGCTTGGAATAACCTCTGTTTTTTTCGGTCTCTTTTTAGACTGTAGCTGTGCTATTTTCTTTTGCTTTTCAATAGCCCTTAACGTTGATGCGGGGGGCACCAATCGTACAACTGGTTTTGGTGAAGCAGCTTCAGTGGCTTCTGGCAAAGGGCCTTCAGATTTATCTTCTTTTTTCTCTTCTTTAGCTGTGTTGGTATTATCGTTGTTGGGTTCCTCAGGGCCGGCACTTGGTTCTAATTCTGCAAATTCGGCAGGGCTTGTCTGTGCGGCCTTAGAATGGGATTGTACAGAAGATTTAGCATTTCCCAGAATGATGTCGACCCCTTGGGTTTGCCTTTTAAGCATAAAGGGCTGATTAAACACAATATTGATCGCCTTGTGATCCTGGCTTGAGGAAGCGGATGTTATATATGGTTTTAATTTAGCTGTTAATAAGGTCGTTTTGGCGGCATATTCTTCGCGGAAACGGATAAACAAAGTAGAGCCGACTTTTCCTGTCTGGAATTGTGGCGTATCGGCTGCTTCAAATTGAATATGAAGGGTGGTGATTCCGTCATTTTCAGAGTGATTGACCGAAAATGTAAGTGGCTGTGCTGCTTTCACCATGGGTGCCAAGACAAAAAAACTCAGCATTAATGCTGATCCAAGCACGCTTAAGAACCTGGCGCGAACCACAACACTACCCCATCGCATACGCGAAAACACCTCACATCCTGTCTGGCCATCCTGTCTGGTGTTATCCAGCTATTTAAAATTTAAATAGCCTTAACAGGATGGATCAAAATTGCGATTGCAGGACCATCATGCGCTGGTTTTTGTACCTCAGCTACAGCGGCATCTTGTTCCACAACCCTTCCAAAGATGGGTATGTTATAACTATATCCTGATTTTTTCAACTCCTCTGCCAATTGCTTGGCACGAATAAAAGAGGATTGCCATTGTTTTTGAAAAACATGATCCACCAAACTTGGATTGGGAATCTCTATCCGACATTCTAATTTGTTATTAACGCTATAAAGCATATTGCCTAAATAAAAAATCAACGAAATGCCCTCGACGGATAATTCGGACTGGTCGGGTTTAAAAAGCGCTGTTAGGGGCACGGTAACAGCAAGATGACCTTTCTCTTCCTTTACCGTAAAGGCTTGCAAGGCTGGGTCATCGTTTATTTGTTGGAGTAAGACTTTTTTGAAATAACTGAGATCGGTGATGGTCTGCTTTGAGTCATTGCCGCTGACCCGCTTGATTCGTTGATCCAGGATCACTCCATTGATGGGTTCAACAAAGACATCACCCATTGAATTTTTTACCTGCTTCCAGCCATCGGCATTCATCTCTGAAATTGAAAAAGTAAGCACAAAAAAAGAAAGGATGATTCCCAAAAGATCAGCCAGTGAAATCATCCAAAAATGTTGGATATCATGTGTATCAGATTCGCTCATGGGTTCTCTCTTTTTCGTGAGGTTCAAAAATAAATTGAATGGTATCGGGTTGTTCAGAGCTAATCCCGATTTCCACCTGAGCGATTGGTGCACCATTGGCCAGCAGGAAATGAGCCAAATAGCCCGCTTGAAGCATCGCGAGCTCCTGGGTTTTTGTTTCTTGTTTTTTAAAACCAATCACACATCTCAATTTAAACGTTGCGTGTTGATCCAGCAGTTGCGACACAAGCTTCAGTAAAAACACCTGTCTGTTTTGAACAAGGTGACTGGTTTCACTGTTATATAATTGGGTCAATTTAACCGGCATTTTGATGGATTCATGGTCTATTTCGGCCTCTACAGGGCCAAAAGCAGAAGGATCAGAAAATAATTTTCTAACCATAGCCAGGCGCTCTGGCAGGGTGCTGTCAACTTTTTCACGGTAAGAAAGCTCTTTGAACTGGCCATTTAAACTATCAATAACATTCTGTTTTTTTGTCGCCACTGGGGTTGAGAGCGAGCATAAAATAACAAAAAAAGCCAGCATTACCAGGTATAGCGGAATCAACATACCAACAAAGCTATTCACTTTGCGGTTATCTTTCCATTTTAAATGGCTGTTTGTGTCTCTGCCTTTCATACCTCTCCCCTACCTAAAGCATATTCCATCTTTTAGGCATAGCGCAAGATTCTTACTAGACAGTTTAAAGATTTTCTTTTATAAGGGTGGGTCTTGATGACAACTTTCCTAGCAACTGCTGGGGGGTTTATGTGCCCAGATAGCTCAGTCGGTAGAGCAAAGGACTGAAAATCCTTGTGTCGCCAGTTCGATTCTGGCTCTGGGCACCACCCTGCTTCGCTGAAGCTTCGCAGGGCGTTTCCCTGATTAAAACGAAAACTCAGATCCTACGTAGCTTCAGCGGAGCAGGAAACAGTTTACTTTTATCCCACAACCGTCTATAATCCGCTCCACATATATGTTTCTAGCCTTAAGGAATAACAAATGTCTAAATTACTGATGCCTAAAGCAACCGCTGTGTGGCTGGTTGAAAATACGTCTTTAACCTTTGACCAAATTGCCGATTTTTGCAACCTTCACCCGCTTGAGGTAAAGGGCATTGCTGATGGCGAAGTGGCTACAGGCATTATTGGTATTGATCCCATCGTTGGCGGACAGCTTACCCGGGATGAGATTGAACGCTGTGAAAAAAATTCAAACACAAAATTACTGCTCTCCAGAAAAGCGGAGCTGATTGACGAAATTAAACGTAAAAACTCTAAGCGTGCCCGCTACACCCCTGTTGCTCGCCGTCAGGATAAGCCGGATGCGATTTCATGGTTGTTGAAGCACTGTCCTTCTATTAAGGATGCGCAGATTATCAAATTGATCGGTACCACCAAGAATACCATTAAAAGTATTCGTGAGCGCTCTCACTGGAATATCGGCCAAATAAAACCTCGTGATCCGGTGTTGCTGGGCTTGTGCACGCAAACGGAGCTTGATCTAGCAGTCGATGAAGCCCGCAAGTCGGAAATCATTTCTGGAAAGAAAGAGACCGGTACGGAATAGGGTTGTTACCAACTAACGAAAAATGAGCCATGATGCGGTTTTAACCGTCATCCTAGGCTTTTAGATGAGTAGAGGGCCGTAGTCAGTACCCATCTAAATCGGAGAACCAGCACGATATTCATTGCGCGACTAGCGCAATTCGTAACTATCTGCTACGACGACATCAAAAGATGCCCTAAGTGGCCGGCTGACTGTTATCCACAGGGGACACATTGCCCTGCGTCCACTTTAATAAATTGTGCTTTCCCACCTAACCCTTCAAAAAGCGACGCATCCGTTCCGGTTAACCAGGCTTGGCTTTTAAGCAGCAGCAGTTCTTCAAACAAAGCATGGCGGCGGGTGATATCGAGATGGGCTACTACTTCATCGAGCAGTACGATCGGTGGATGCTGATGCCAGGTTACTTTGGCGCGTATATGTGCCAATATAATCGACAGTAGTAATGCTTTTTGTTCTCCCGTAGAGCATTGGTGCGCGGGCATGTGGTTAATGCCGTGGGTTACGGCTAAATCGCTGGTTTGTGGCCCGACATGGTTGCGCCCAGAAATCCGGTCGCGGTCTCGGTTTTTTAAATAAGACTGGCTCAGCAGCGCTTCGGCTTCAATGGCGGGCATCTCCTGCAGCCACGTTTCACACTGACCTACGATGCGCAGCAGCGCTTTAGGAAAGGCGCTTAGGGTTAAATCGATGGATGTCTGTATAATCGACAATGCGTCATTGCGGTTGGCGGCAATGGCTACAGCTAATCCTGCTAGTTGATGTTCAAGCGTATGAAGCCATATAGGATCAAAATGTTCTTCCTGAAGTAAGGTCATCCGTTCTTTAAGAAGTTTTTCATACTGGCTTACCAGATTGGCATGATCGGGGTGAAACGCATATGTGAGGCGGTCAAAAAAGTGGCGACGCTCGCGCGAGCTTCCTAAAAATAATCCATCCATCATCGGCGTGACCCACGATACATGAATGATTTCGGCTAACGCTTTTTGGTCCCGGGTAATTTTGCCTGAAATTTTGATAAGCCGTTTATTCGGTGTAGCCAGGCTGTAGCTGGTGCCAAGTTCAATATGGTCACCACTTTGGGTGCAAAGCAGCGTGGCGATGCCCCACTCTTGGGCAAGAGGAGTGGGCATTTCCGGTTTGCGTGTGAGGATATCGGCCAAGGCAGATTGGCGCAACCCCTTGCCGGGAGACAAAAAGGAGAGGGCTTCCAGAATATTGGTTTTACCGGCGCCGTTTGAGCCTGTCAGAACAACGGGCGCATTGCCAACGGACAAATGAAGCGTTGGATAGCACCTAAACCCAGTTAAATGAAGAGTGGATACGGCATGAGCGGTCATGCCGCTAGCTTAACAACTTATGAGGCATTCCTCAATCGTCTTGTACCCCAGGCGTTTAGCGTCATCCACCGGTGAAGCGCCCCAACGGTCTTTGGCATGGATAACCGCTTGGGCATCAATAAGAAATTGGACCGTCGCTAATTGATTTTCGCACACGGCCAAGTGTAAGGCTGTCCGGCCATCGTAATCGCCCTGGTTGATGTCGGTTCCCAGGCTGATTAGGCGGCGAATTTCATGAAGATCGCCACGACTGGCGGCGGCGATCAAGGCAAATTGTTGCTGCAGGGCTTGTTCTACTCGGGGATGGCAGGGGTCATCTTTGCCGGAATGATAACTAAAGCTATCATAATTATGAAAATTAAAATGCTTCACCAGCTCTTTACTAAATTCAACCCCCCTGACCGAATTACCGATGTCGTCGAGGCGTGGCGAATAAATAACAATGCCGGCAATTCCAGGGATAACCAGCATAATCGTTCCCGATGCACCGGATTTGGCTGGTATACCCACCGAGAATGCAAATTCACCTGAAAATTCGTACATACCGCACGAATACATCAGCGACAGGCAGTGTTTGAGCGTGTCATTGGAAAAGACACGCTCACTGGTGAAGGGGCAGACCCCAGCATTGGCGAGGGTGGCAGCAATCTGGGCGTGGATAGATGTGGAGACTTCAATAGAACAGCACTGAAAATAGAAATCCAGTGTTTCACGAATATTGGTATGAGGAAGGAAGGCTTTCTTTTCTCTCATAAAATGGGCCAGGGCGGCGTTGCGGTCGGACTGGTCTTTTTCGGCCAGGCATACAGAATTGTTAAAATCAATCCGCGCGTGTCCAGCCAATGCCGACCAGGTTGACATGACATGGTCAAAACGATCAGCCAGGGGTAATTCGGGTTGAATGAGTGAGCATCCCATGATGGCTCCAGCATTGATCATCGGATTATGGGGCAGGCCTTTAGCATTGAGCGTGAGGGCATTAAATCCCAGGCCACTTGGTTCGCGTCCCATATGGGCATGAACCATTTCTTCACCGAGCAATTCAAGGGCTATGCAGTAATTGATGGGCTTAAAGGTGGATTGCACGGAATATTGAACCTGTGAATCGCCTAGTGAATAAATCTGTCCATCGGTTGAGCACACCGTAACGGCAAAATAATCCGGGTTGGTGCGTGCCAGTTGCGGAATATAATCGGCAACTTTGCCAGAATGGTTTGTGGCGACCCGATCAAATATGGACCGAATTTTTGCGGTGAAATGTTCAAAATCAGGGATGATCAATTGTCCTTTAAGGGCTTTTTCTAGAAGCGACAGATGCGGCTTAGCCAGTTCGGAAAACGATTGTTGTGTAAGCTGTGTGTCGTAAGGTAAAAGCGAAAGAGCCGTTTTCAGGCCGCGCAAACGCACATCATGGTCAACGCATAAGCCGTGATGCGTCAATGTGCTGACCAGATTGGCCGGATCAAGTAATCCAGACTCGTTATCTAACAGAGATTGAAAGAGAGAAGAATAAAGTTTGTCCATACTACACAACAATAAATTTACCTATGGGTATCATGGAGCGGAGGAGATTAATTTTTCTTGAAGATGTGGGCTCACATTCACCATTCGTTTACATCAAATATGTTCAAGAATTTTATAAACCCAAAATTGAAAATAATCGCTTGTTTCTAAAGTTGCGACCTGCTATACAATTTTCTAATCTTGAAAACAGCCACCCGTTTGTATTTGGCATTTATGAACCTTATGTATCGTTCCCTACGAAGGAGATTAGATTTCCTTCTTGTTTTAACATTGTCTACGATCTTATTACTACAGCCCGTGCTGGGCTCGATGGCTTATGCGCAAACGGTGATTGTGCCAGATGTTGGCGCTCCTGCTGGTAATCAACCTAATGTCGCTGAATCGCTTAATCATACACCGGTTGAAAACATTGCTACTCCCTCTTCTGCGGGGGTTTCTCACAATCAATTAACCGACTTACAAGTAGGAAGCGAAGGGTTAATTGTTAATAATTCTGCTTCAACAGCAAATTCAGCCCTTGGTAGTATTGTCCAGGGCAATGCGAATCTTGCTAGCGGCCACGAAGCAACCATTATCCTTAACGAAGTCACTGGTACTAACACCACCGGCCTTAACGGCTCGACGGAAATCGTGGGTAAAACGGCCGAATATGTGGTGGCGAATCCCAACGGCATCAGCTGCAATGGCTGTGGTTTCATCAATACGCCCAAAGTCACCCCCTTACCACGGGCACTCCCCAGTTAGACAGTAGCGGCCATCTTACCTCTTTTTATGTGGATAAGGGGACTATCCTCATTGAAGGCAGCGGCGTTGATGCCAGCCAGACGGATTCGTTTGATATTATCTCGCGCGCTACGCAAATTCACGCAGCTATTTATGGTGGTAATACAGTGCGCGTCACAACAGGCCGCAACCAAGTCCATTATCAAACGGGTGTGGCCCACTCCACTTGCTGCCACTACGGAATCAGAACTTAGCAAGCCCACCATTGCCATTGATACTTCAGCACTAGGTGGAGGTGTTTTAGGTGCCGTGGTAGCAGAAGGAGTCGGTGATGCAGAGGTGGATGCATTGTATGATTATGTGGGAGCTAAAAAAGATGCAGCAGGAAACTGGCTCTATGATCAATTTACGCCGGATCAATTGCATGCTATTATTGGTTTTGGGGCGGTATTTCTTGCTCCGGCGTTTGCTCCAGAAAAGGCGGTAGGCGCTGCGGCAACTGAAATGGGTGAATTGGCAAATAATATAAAAGTGATAGGTAGACTTACTGATACTGAAGTCGCTAAAGATTGGGTAGGACATGAAGTACTTGATATTCCTGAGTGGTCAATAGAAAAGAATATGCAATGGGTAGATTCAGGCATTGAAAATGGACAAACATTTTATCTAGCTTCTCCAATTGAAGGAAACACGATTCAAACCGGTGGCTCGTTTGCGGGACAACCAACTGTAATGGCTCGAGAAATAAAAAGACTCGAAAAAGCCGGCTATGTGAGAATTGGCGATTACTATGTTTCTCCTGCGCAGATCGGAATTTTTCAATTGCCTTAAATGGATTTAAAAATGGATACTAAAATTGATAAGATATTAAAAACGGAAGATCGGGGCGATGCTTATTTTGAATTGGTTTCGCTCTTCCTTAATAGCTCCGAAGACACAAGAAAATATATATTAGACAACTGGGATTTTGGTGCCATATGGAAATATCCTGATTTCAAAAGACTATGTTGTTTAAAGAATGAAAATAGATCTTGCAGCGAGAGAATAATAGCGATGCTGGTTTATTATGTATTTTCGTCAAAAGAAGAAAAGGATGTAAGGGATATTATTTTTGCACTTGCTGTAGCATATAATAGTTGTTTATTAGCTGATATAGATCCTTATCAAATAGTTAATAGGGTTGCACAACATGCCCCTGATAATATTAAAAATGAGTTCAAGAGATTTTTGTCTAGAAAAGAGGCAGATAAAAGTTTATCTGCCTTCATGTTGGTAACCGAAATAAATGCAGATGGAGAATTAGAAATTAGAATATCACCTGAGTTTGATTAATATTTTACGTATGCTGGCGCCTCCTCGACTAAAAGTGAGCTGCCTAGTACTTTAGTGCGTGTCGTCACCATTGGCACCTCCGACCTCGTGCGCCATACGGAAGGTCGGTATCACAAGAGCACGTCTACCAGTGATTCCATCGAGCGCATCGGTTCGAGCATCACGGCAGGAAACGACCTCATCCTAAGTGCCTTATCACCCAATGTAAGCACCGATGGCAGTGGCAATATAACCATTAGTGGCAGTGCGCTTACTGCGGGGCATGATCTTGACCTTGATGCGGCCAATAACGTTAACATTGTCTCTGCTGCTGATTATTATCATAGTCTCTATCAAGGTAAAAGTGGCGGTGGTGGTTTTATGGGCGGCTCGTCTATCCGTGCAGAAAGGAGCTTTGACCAATAAGCTTCCGTTTTAACGGCAGGCCACAGCATCAACGCGACAGCGGGCGATAGCATGTTTATTCAAAGCAGTAACCTGACAGCTTCCGATGCCATTAACCTTAACGCCAATACATTGTTATTTGGTGCGGCCAAAGATGTGGATTACTTAAGCATCCAGTCCACCAAAGATAACGGCATTATGACCACCATGGTGAATCAAGGCCATCATATTGAGACGGTTAAGCAAACCAAACTGCAAGCCAATACGGTGAACTCAATGCCACGTCGTTTGCGGTCCAATATGAAGGCCAGGAGGGAGAAAATCTTAGCCAATCCATTGACCGTCTCAAACAACAACCCGGCTTGCAGTGGCTGGGCAACTCCAACAACAAACGAACGTAGGCTGGGAAAAGGTCGATCCTGTGTATCAGGAATGGTACCACAAAACCACCGGCCTTTCAGCGCCTGCTGCGGCGGTCATTGCCATTGCTGTAGCCGCAGCAACAGGTGGTATGGGCGCTCCCATAGTCGGTGCAGCAGAAGGATCGGTATCAGCCTTTATGGCCAATGCTGCGTTCAGTACATTGGTCACACAAGCAAGCATTGCGTTGATCAATAATAAGGGTAACATTCTGGGTGCACTGGAAGACATGGGATCGTCAGCTAATTTAAAACAACTGGCAATCAGTGTGGTGAGTGCAGGGATTGCCCAGGGTGCCGTCAATCAATTCGGTTTAATTCAAGATCCCGGCACATCGCTGGTCGACAAACTAAGCTATAACATCACTACCTCCACCATCAACAACACCGTTGGCAACGTCATCAATGGCAATAGCCTCACCCACGGTCTTGGCACATCGCTCTTAGGCAGCCTCACTACCTCCGCCGGTGAGCAGGCTACCCAATATGTGGGTGCTTTATGGGATCTCAACAAAATCGATCCAGCAACTCACTTGGTGCTACACGGTGCCATCGGCTGCGCAACCGGCATGGGATTGGGCGGCCAAAGGTGTTGGTGATGCTGCTACTAAGCTTGGCTTTACCTTAGACCAAAGCGCAAAGATTGGACAGTTTACGGCGTTAGGAGTGGGCTTCCTCAAGGGTGAAAGTGCGGGTGAAATACAAATTTCTAACGCAACCGCATTGCAGGCGATTAATTTTAATTTGTTGCTGGAAAAGAGTTCGTTTGCTGGTGATTTTATTGACAGTGTTGGCAAGGGAATGAAGGAAGGAAACCAGATCATTGACAAATTTGTGAGTGATAATACGCCTGGTTTTGTTAAGAAAGGGCTGGGTGCTGTCTCTGATTTTTATGCGGAGGGTGTTCAATCCGAAATCATGGGTGTTGATCTCGGCCTGCGCTTAACACTCGGCAATGAGCAAGTGGATGCATTCTATGACTCGATAGGTGCTAAAAAGGATGCGGCTGGGGCATGGTTATATGACCAGTTCACGCCGGATCAACTTTATGCTATTGTTGGGTTTGGCTCTGTGTATCTGGCACGAATTTTTGCTCCGGCACCAGAAGCGGTCGCTTTAAAAAGTGGATTGGGAGGAGCCTTAGAACAATCTGAAACTGGCATTGTGTGGGGCGGCGGCATCAAAAGCCAAGGCATACCTTGGGAAGATACATTGGCAAATTCCCTTGGTGCCGATAATAGATTGCCTTTCACAATGAGTACCTTTGATTTTTATGATCCAACGATTGGTTTAGCAACCAGTGCTAAAACACTCGATACATTAACGGTCAATAGGCTTGAAAACCCAAACACAGTTTATAATACCCTGGTGGGGTATATTGATAAAACAGCTAATTTCCAGAAAGCAAAGATTCCTGGAACTGGCCAATTGCTAACAGCAGATGAAATCAATTCTCGAAGTATCCAGTTGGCCGTACCTTCTGATACGACCCCAGCGCAATGGCAGCAAATAGGAAAAGCGGTTGACTATGGAAACCAGATGAATGTAAATGTGATTGTGACAAGAATTAGGTAAGTGAATGACCTTTAAACGCGATCTAAATCAAAAGAATGCTGGTGTCTATGTTAATGAGAAATTTTATTCCATCGAAACTCTTTCGGGAATGGGACTTCTAAGTAGAGATTTTCGTGCGAAAGAATACATCTTACTACCTGATGCCAGTGAAGAGGAGTTAGGCCAGGCTATCTTAGGTGCATTGTCTTATAGTCGGGTAGTTAATCGTAAAGCAGACCCCGAGTTATGGGATACTGAGGCTGCTAAAATACGCGCACAGAAATGGATAGAGGGGCTTATGCAGCGTTTTGGTTATAAAACGCGGGCTGTTATGTTTAGAAAAATGAAGAGTTGTGATATTGTTATGAAAAATGGAATGATAGAAATAAGTCCTAGCCGCAGGGAGCGTAACGGTAATTTATTTACCGGTGAAGGCATTCAAAAATCAGATTATATTTATCTTCCAGATACTAGCACCCCAGCAGAGATTGGAGCAGGATTAAAATTAGCCTTAAGCAGATGTTTGCCAAAAGAGATTGAATAACCATAAAATACAAAATACGTAAAAACATAGATAAGTATATCATTATGATAAGACTATTAAATTCTATTCCAAGGTGGTTTAAGCAGAAATCTGATTATAGTGAAATATCATCAGAGCCAGATTTTCCACAAGGATTTGGATATAAGACTGCCTGGCTTGCGATACCAAGCAAGTCCTTAGATGAAATTATTAAAGTGCTTCATTTGTCTCAACCAGTAAAAGCCAATTGGCAATCCGGGCTAAATCATATTTATAATGATAGAAAGGATAATCATGTTTTTGTTACACCTTTGATCAAAGGCTGGAATTTTGTTATCGGATTTGGCATAGGTAGCTTTTCAACTGATAAGGAAAATAATAAGATTTTTTTACATTCTTTGACGTCCTTAGCCCAAAAAATGCCTAACTTTTATTATTTCTGTACGCATCGTGTATGTGAATATCACTCATGGATAATGATTGAAGATGGAAAGATAAAAAGGGCGTTTGCTTATGGTGATGGAGAAATATTTTATGAAAAAGGAGCAATAACCTCCCAAGAAAAAGAATTGGATGTGATATTCGGTGCGGAAAGTGATTATAAATTTCCAGATGAAGAAGATGTCATTAAAATAGCTTCAGCGTGGTCAACCAATCCTTTGGATATAGGAGAAAACACAGACACAGAAGGAGTTGGCATTCTAGGTAAAATATCCAATGGGAGTTGAGGCGCTCCCAATTGTTGTACCAGTTAGAAGTAGGGAGAAAATTATACTGTTGCAGGGGATGGAAAAATCCTTTGAAATTGCCTCCAGCGTGTATTGAGAGCATTCTATTAGAGCATATGATGAAAGAAAAGTTTAACAACTATGTTTGTCGGAAGCAATCTTGAAGTAAAAGTTATCGAGCGCATAAAAGATGCTTCTAAACAATCAGGGAATATTATTATTGATGCACGCAAATACCCAGAAGTTGATGAATCTATGTTTAATAATATTGTAAATAGAATGCCTGGATCCACGGGAGGAAACAGAGTAAAGTCAGTGATTGTTATTACGTCTGAAGGTACATTTAGCCATAAATTTTGAGATTAAACCATGCATATGTATTCATTAGGTAACAATATAATAAAACGCATTTTGAATAACTTAGAACAAAATGGAGTGACTGAACAGAATGTTCTATTATGGAAGGGATATTTGTATGGTTTATACGATGTCACTTTAATTAAATTTTATCTCGATCTATTTAATTTATTTCCAGATATTGGATTCAGGGAACGAGTAGAAATAGAATTTTATGACATCATCGCACCAGACACCGAAAGAGAATTAATTGAAAAGTCTAAAGGCAATAACCACAATTTTAATTGCCAAAATTTCTTTTCGAGAATCAAAGACATGCAAGCTGTTTGTGAACAAACAGCCTTTGAAAATTATCCGATTGCGAAAAACATAAACATTAGTGATTTAAAGAATCTTTTATCCTCCCAACTAGCTTGGCGCGGTCCAACTGATTCTTTAATTTTGTTTTGGAAAGGATATCTAACCGCTTTTATTCATACCGGCGTTATTATGTATGATGATTATTTAGAACTAGTAAAACATTTTCCAGGCCTTGGAAATGATTTATTGACTGATTTATATAGAAATGCTCCCGTAACAAATTTAAACATCCCAGATATAACTGTATTAATAAAAGAAATGCCAATATCTCCCAAAAGCATAAATATAGATTGTTGTCATCCTCAATGGTCGCCTACAGAATTTGATAGTTGCATTAAGTGGAGTCCCGTTATATCAATTGATAAAAATCGAGATAGATTAGAAAACCGCATAAAAAAACTCATTAGCGAATATCTGACTATAGAAAGACCCCATTTTTTAGCTAAGACCCTAATTCTTAGAGGGTATCTCATTGGATTCTTAGAATCAGATTTAATCGATGAACAATGCTACCTCAATCTCTCTCGCTGCCTCTATAGCATTGGGTACTCAGAATTGATCAGATTAATGACTGATGTTTTAGATGATTTCGAATACTATAAGAAACTGGATGACTTAACTCTTTCAATTAATCGCATCGAGCAATTAGGTTGTATACATCCAGAAGATTATAAGATAAATAGAAATCAACTTGATCTAGAGATAATTTTACATAAGAAGGAAAAGGATTATCGCCCTGAAATATTTAAAGAAAGGGCCTATAACCATTTGGAATCTGGATTTAATCTGGCTCATTTAATATGGGGAGGGTATTTGATCTGCCTTTATCAACATCATTTAATTGATTATGACTTGTATGCTTTTATAAATGCGAGGAGAGTCAATAATATCGCAAATGAAGAGTTATGTGAGCTATATGTTGGTCATCGATTAATTAAGAATGAAAATGAATATATCACACAATTTGTGTTAAATAATCCATCTTTTATTTAGAGTGGAGAGGCCTTGTGATATTTTATCCTTTGGTGCACTAAAATGATGAGATCGCTTTTATTTTCATTTCTTTGTCTCGTGTCGGCATTGATATTCATTTTTCCAGTGCCAGCATTGATGATGGTATTATAACCTGATCCCATTATTGGTTGGAGTCGGATTGGTTGCATTATCAGCGTACAATGTTTATGATGGCTATAAGACAAACGGTGCCTTAGGAGCTTTAAAAGCCGCCGGAGTAGAACTCGGTATGTACATGGTTTGGCGTACTAGTCAAAGGATTCATGGTAGCTGGCAAGGTCTATAAGGCTACACAAGCGGGTGAAGCGTTCGCTGCTTGGCTCGGTAGTGATTCAGTTACGGCTAAGTTTGTTGCTAAGTTTGTTAGTAATGGGGAAAAGGGTATTGAAGACGCAGCTAATGCTGTTGGAGTTGGTGGAAAGACAGCAAGTGGTACTGGAAAATTAATAGGATCAGTAGACGGGTTGCTTCACTCTAGACCAAAGCGCAAAGATCGGGCAATTTACAGCCTTGGGTGTAGGGTTCCTCAGTGGTGAGAGTGCGGGTGAGATACAGATATCAAATGCCACAGCACTACAAGCAATCAATTTTAATTTATTGCTGCCTACTGACACGCATGCTGGTGAGCTCCTTGACGAAGTGGGGAAGAGTTTTTCAGAAGGGGAAGAATTGACGGGTGATTTAATCGCTGAGCATACGCCTGAATCCATCAAAGAAGCTTACAAAGAAGCTTATGGGATGTTTGCCGATGGCGCTGAATATACCATGGGTACCGTTGATTCAGAATTACGTCTCTTGCTCGGTGATGCAGAGGTGGATGCATTGTATGATTATGTGGGAGCTAAAAAAGATGCAGCAGGAAACTGGCTCTATGATCAATTTACGCCGGATCAATTGCATGCTATTATTGGTTTTGGGGCGGTATTTCTTGCTCCGGCGTTTGCTCCAGAAAAGGCGGTAGCAAGTGCTGCGGCAACTGAAATGGGTGAATTGGCAAATAATATAAAAGTGATAGGTAGACTTACTGATACTGAAGTCGCTAAAGATTGGGTAGGACATGAAGTACTTGATATTCCTGAGTGGTCAATAGAAAAGAATATGCAATGGGTAGATTCGGGTATTAAAAATCAGCAGAATTTTTATTTGGCATCGCCATTAGAAGATAATCTTCTCCAAAGTTCTGGATTATATTCGGGAGAACCGACTATAATGGCATTAGAGATTGAACATTTAGAAAATGCCGGTTATGTGAAAATGGGTAATTATTTTGTGCATCCGTCAAATATATCAATTTTTAATATTCCATAACGGGTTAAAAAATGAGGGAAATCATAAAGGAAATCATTGTTCTAGAGGATCGCGAACTAGCGTATTTTCAATTGGTTTCTCTATTTAGGAACAGCTCAGCAGACGAAAGAGATTATATTATTAATCAATGGGATTTTGGGGTTAAGTGGAAATATCCAAATCAAAGAAGATTATGTTGCCTTAAAGGTGAGCGTTTCACTTGTAAGGATAGAATAGAGGCTTCTTTATCCTATTTTGCCATTTCAGCGCGTAAATCAAAAGACATTCGTGAGTCAATTTTCGCATATGCGGTTATATATAACTCATGCACTCTAATTGGATTAGATCCTGTTAGAATTTTTCACTCAATTTCTGAGATAGCAGATCCTAATATTAAACAATCAATGAATGATTTCATTTTAAGAAAAGATGAAAATAAGAGTCTCTCAGCCTTTAAGCTCACGACCAAGCAAAATGAACATGGAGAAATCGAATTAGTAACTATGTGGGATACTAAATCATCTAACGCCTAACGATAATATTATTATCCATTCGTTTATTTGGGGGGGATTGGTGGAACAAAACAAAATAAAATACTATTGTGCAGTCGCGATATCTATACTATTAATTGGCCTTGTAATTTTTTGTGGACCCTACTATATATTGGGGTATCTCGATCAATTAAAGATGTTTCTAATCCAAAAAGGATATTTAATTAATAGCTGCAATACACTTGGATTATACATAGGATTCATCTTATTGATAAGCGCAGCTGCTTCATTATTGATAATATTAAATAAAAGATACAAAATGGCAATTTATATTATCATTATTTCATTTGCCATGATATTAAAAGGAATTTATCACTTTGTGTTGCTGTTTAGCACTTAAGGGTATTCACATGTTGCGGTTCATATGGATAGACGCTATTTATGCTATACTCGTAAGTATGTTTCTTCCATGGCTAATAGGAATAATATAATGTATGTCGCTAGTTCAGTATCTGCTCTCCAGCGTAATAATCAAAATCTTGTGATGTTTTATCCTTTGGAGCACTAAAATGATGAGATCGCTTTTATTTTCATTTCTTTGTCTCGTGTCGGCATTGATATTCATTTTTCCAGTGCCAGCATTGATGATGGTATTAATGATGTCAATTGCTAGTGGATTCACTTCCTTTGGTTTTGGAGGCGTTGCTTTGTTCTATTGCATCGTCATGGTGTTTATAATGGCCTTGTCTGCATATGCAGCTTTTAAATTGAGGTCACGAAATGTGACCATCTATCTGATTATTGTGAATGTTTGTTTACTTATAGGTGGTCTCCTATCATTCGTAATGATCACTGTGGCGAGCGCTCAGTAAAAGAAGCTTTCTGGAGCGCTTGACTTTCGGAGGTATATTCCATTAAAGGCAGGTTAGAATGAGTCACAACGTAACATTTATTGCTGTCATTATAGTGATGTCGATATCTGTAGCATCTATAGCCATGATATATTGGGGATTCATAATGTATGGAGACTCACATTCTTTATGTTCAAGCTTTGATCATTCGCTGCGGTGTGAACAGGTGAGTTTCTTTGCTCCAGCACTTGTTTTGGGTGCATTGGGTTTAGTCATCTTTAGTAAGAAAGAAAAATATAAAGCCGTTATATATTTTTCTATAACGACTTACCTAATATGCGGTTTGTTGTTTTTTAGTATAAGTCCTGGATAACCACGTAGAATAATGGTTGAATTATGCTGTAGTGTCCAGATTAGAATGGGGTTCTAGCCATATGGCTAAATAGCCTTTGTTAAGGTGTCCCACTTACGATGAGTTGCTAAAGGATAATGCGTTACGATTAAAGACAGGAGTCAATAAGGCCACCAATAACGGCACTAAAGAATTTCGCCATAGTGCTCTTGGTTTATAAGGGAGCTTATTGGCATATTGATGCGCGAGTTGATTTAATGTAGCTTCAATTTTGAGTAAGGGATGTGATGATGCGTTGAATGGTAAGGAATTGCGCTGGTCGCGCAATCAGTATTGTGCTGGTTCCCCGATTTTTAGATGAGTGCTCGCCTTCGGCTCGCCACTCATCTAAAAACCAAGGATGACGGCGTTACTTAAGGTAAATTCTTACCTGCAAACTCGGTCATTCTCCCCCCTTCCAGCATGCTTTATCTTACCCCAACCAACCCAAAGGGTGTTGACTCCCTGCCATATATCTTTATTATAATGGCTAACGTACGTAAACTTAAGGCATATCTATGGAAATGAACGGCGCTTCGATTGTTGTGAAGGCTCTGGTAGATCAGGGTGTTGACACCATTTTTGGTTATCCGGGTGGGGCGGTGCTTCCACTTTATGACGAGCTTTTTAAGCAAAACCATATCCGCCATATCTTGGTGCGACATGAGCAGGGCGCTGCGCATGCGGCAGAAGGGTATGCGCGCTCTACGGGTAAAGTGGGCGTGGTGCTGGTAACGTCGGGGCCGGGTGCAACCAATACCATTACTGGTTTGGCTGATGCGCTGATGGATAGTATCCCTATCGTTTGTATTACCGGCCAGGTAGCCACCCATTTGATTGGAACAACCGCCTTCCAGGAAGCCGATACCGTTGGCATCACTATGCCATGTACTAAACATAATTACCTGGTTAAAAACATTGCTGACCTTGAAAGCACCGTCCATGAGGCATTCCATATCGCCCGTACCGGCCGCCCAGGACCGGTGGTGATTGATTTGCCTAAAGATATCCAAAATACCATTGGTGCGTATACGGGCGTTACTGAATGCACACGTACATCGTATCGTCCTCGTTTTACCCCCGATGAAGCCTCGGTTATTGAAGCTGTTGAATTGATTGCAACAGCTAAGCAGCCTGTTTTTTATGTGGGTGGTGGCGTCATCAATGCGGGCGATAAAGCCTGTGAAGCATTGAGAAAATTCGTAAAGCTGACGGGTTTCCCTATTACCCATACCTTGATGGGTTTGGGAGCTTATCCAGGAGATGATCCACAGTTTTTGGGAATGCTTGGCATGCACGGCAGCCTTGAAGCCAATATGGCGATGGCCGAATGTGATGTAATGATTAATATCGGCGCGCGTTTTGATGACCGAGTCACCGGTCGCTTAGATGGGTTCTCACCATATTCTAAAAAGATCCATGTGGATATTGATCCATCGTCTATTAATAAAAATGTCCATGTTGATATTCCGGTTATCGGCGATGCTGGTGTGGTGTTAGAGCGGATGCTGCATCACTGGAAGCAACGCAAATTTAAACCCAATACCAAGGCGCTGGAAGCCTGGTGGAAGCAGATTGATAAATGGCGTGCCAAGCATAGCTTTAGCTATAAGCAAAGCGGCAAAACGATTAAGCCTCAATATGTGTTAGACCGTTTGGATGCGCTCCTTAAAAAAGAAGATGCGTTTGTCACAACCGACGTTGGCCAGCATCAAATGTGGTCGGCGCAGTTTTTAAAATTTAACGAACCCAAGCGCTGGATGACATCGGGCGGTTTGGGAACCATGGGGTATGGCTTGCCTGCTGCGGTGGGTGTTCAAGTTGGTAATCCAAAAGGTAAGGTGGTGTGTGTCACCGGTGAGGCATCGATTTTGATGAATATCCAGGAACTGTGCACGGCGGTTCAATATCGCCTGCCGGTTAAAATCCTGATTCTCAATAACCAATATATGGGCATGGTACGCCAATGGCAGCAAATGTTCCACGGTGACCGCCATTCGGAAAGCTATATGGATGCGCTGCCTGATTTTGTTGAGTTGGCCAAAGCATTCGGCGTGACTGGTTTACGTTGCGACACGCCTGAAGAGGTTGATAAGACCCTCAAAAAAATGCTGGTGACCGATGGGCCGGTGTTGGTGGATATGTGGGTGGATCGCAAGGAAAATGTCTATCCGATGATTCCAGCCGGCGCTGCCCATAATGAATTGCTCCTGAAGCCGGGCGAAACGGTAGAAGTGGACGAAGAAGAAGCCAGGATGCAGGTGTGAGGAGAAAACTATGAAAAAAAACGATAAGCAGGAACGCCATATTATAGCCATCGTAGTCGATAACGAAGCTGGAGTGTTGGGACGGGTTGTTGGGTTATTCAGTGGCCGTGGCTATAATATCGAAAGCCTGACCGTGGCGCAGATTAATGACCAGGACCAATTATCCCGGATTACCATTGTGACCAAGGCCGTACCGAAGATTATTGCCCAGATTTTGGCGTTGCTTGAAAATTTGGTTCCCACCCATAAAGTCTGTGATGTAACGGTTACGGGCCCTTATGTGGAGCGTGAACTGGCATTGGTTAAAGTGGCTGGGGCTGGCGAGCATCGGATTGAAGCACTTAGGATTGCTGAAATCTTTCGCTCGCGGGTGGTGGATTCTACGGCGCAGTCTTTTGTATTTGAAGTGACTGGCAACCCAGAGAAACTCGACGCTTTTATCGATTTGATGAAGCCGCTTGGCTTGGTAGAAGTGACCCGTACGGGGATCACGGCTATTACGCGTGGGGCGGAAAGTATCTAATTTTTTTAAGGGGCTCCCTCTTGACAAAGGGGAAAGCGGATCCCATATCGATCTAGGGTGATTGATTCACTCAAGGTATCTATTGTTGATGTAATAACCAGAAGAGGTAAACTATGACCAGTATTACGCCATTACACGACCGGGTTGTCGTTCAGCGTTTAGAAGAAGAAACCAAAACCGCTGGCGGGATCATTATCCCAGACAGTGCACAAGAGAAATCATCGCGTGCTAAAGTGGTTGCGGTTGGTAAAGGAGCCCGTAAAGAAGACGGCTCTATCGTTCCTTTGGATGTTAAAACAGGCGATGTTGTCCTGTTGGCTAAATGGGGCGGTACTGAACTTAAAATCAATGGTCAGGAATATATCATTGTTAAAGAATCCGATATCCTGGGTATTGTTAACGAAAAACAAGCTGCCTAACTACCTTTAAATTTTAATCAATTGGAGACTAATCTATGGCTAATCAAGTAATTTTAGGCGATGAATCACGTAAACGTCTGCTCGAAGGTATCGTTATCCTTGCTGATGCGGTAGCGGTGACCTTAGGCCCACGTGGCCGTAACGTTGTGATTGAAAAATCATACGGTGCCCCACAAATCACCAAAGACGGTGTAACCGTGGCTAAAAGCATTGAACTTGAAGACAATGTTAAAAACATTGGCGCTCAGGCGATTAAACATGTTGCTACCAAACAGAATGATGATTCTGGAGATGGTACAACCACGGCAACCATTCTTGCCCGCGCGATTGCGGTTGAAGGTATTAAAGCGGTTGTTGCTGGTTTCAATCCTATGGATTTGAAGCGTGGTATTGATAAAGCAGTTGTGGCTGTGATTGAAGATATCAAAAAACGCAGCAAACCAGTGAATGGCAAAAAAGAAATTTGCCAAGTTGCGACTATTTCTGCCAATGGCGAAAAAGAAATCGGCGAAATGATTGCTGAAGCGATGGAGAAAGTGGGTAAAGACGGCGTTATCACCGTTGAAGAAGCCAAAGGCCTGAGCTCAGAAATCGATGTGGTTGAGGGTATGGAGTTTGATCGTGGTTATCTGTCTCCTTATTTTGTGACCAATGCTGAAAAAATGTTGGTAGAACTCGACAATCCATTTATCTTGTTGTTCGAGAAAAAACTGGCTGGATTACAGCAATTATTGCCATTGCTTGAGGCTGTGGTTCAATCGGGCAAACCTCTCTTGATCATCGCTGAAGATGTAGAAGGTGAGGCGCTGGCTACCCTGGTGGTTAACAAACTCCGTGGTGGTTTGAAAGTCGCTGCTGTAAAAGCTCCTGGATTTGGTGATCGCCGTAAAGCGATGTTGGAAGATCTGGCTATTTTAACCGGTGGACAAGTAATCAGCGAAGAGTTGGGTTTGAAGCTTGAAAATATTGGTATTGCAGAGCTTGGCCGTGCTAAGAAAGTTGTGATCAGCAAAGATAACACAACCGTGATTTCTGGCAATGGCTCAGAAGACGATATTAAAGATCGTTGTGCACAAATTCGTCAGCAGATTGCAGATAGCACTTCTGATTATGATAAAGAAAAACTGCAAGAGCGTTTGGCTAAACTCTCTGGTGGTGTTGCTGTACTGAAAGTTGGCGGCGCTTCTGAGACGGAAGTGAAAGAACGCAAAGACCGCGTTGAAGATGCACTGAATGCAACCCGCGCTGCCGTTGAAGAAGGCGTTGTGGCTGGTGGTGGATCTGCACTTTTCTATGCAGCTCATGCACTGGATGCTATTAAAGTGGATAATGAAGACCAAAGAGCTGGTGTGAATATCGTGAAGAAAGCACTGCAAGCCCCATTGAAACAGATTGTGGATAACGCAGGTGTTGATGGCGCTGTTGTGGCTGGCAAACTTGATGATAAGAAAGACACAAGCTGGATTTATGATGCTCAAAAACTTGACTATGTGAACGCTTTTGATGCGGGCATTATCGACCCAACCAAAGTAGTACGTACTGCATTGCAAGACGCTGCTTCTGTGGCTGGCCTCTTGATCACAACCGATGCATTGATTGCAGAGAAACCTGCACAAAATGATAATAAAGGTGGTGGTTCTGGCGGTATGGCTGGTGGCATGGGTGGAATGGGCGGCATGGGTGGAATGGGCTTCTAGTCGATTTTTACCAAGCGAAACATTTTATCAAAAAGGGGTGGCTTTTGCCGCCCCTTTTTTAATTTGCTCTTAGGAGGGGTGCTCCTACATGTCTGAGTCCCCTCCCACCACCCCAGATTCATGCCGAAGAGGGCATGAATCTGACACTCCTCTCGGAGGAGGGTAGAAAGAAGCGAGCTACTCCCCTCTTATGAGTAGGGTAGAAAAACGTAAATGTTGAGTTCTTGCTTTACTATCAGTCCTAGGTTACTATTAGGCTCAGAGCCCCAAGGAGGTTTGTGTTATGTCAGGAAAAATTGTGACACTCGATAATCAAAATAAAGACAAGATATTTGATAACAAGGACATGGAGATCCATGATTTCCAGTTTGATAAAGCTGTAGCGCAGGTATTTGATGATATGGTTAGTCGCTCTGTTCCCTATTACGCTGAAATGCAGCGTATGACGGTTGAGCTGGCATCTGATTTTGCCCGTCCAGGAACCAACCTTTACGATATGGGCTGCTCAACGGCGACCACGTTACTTGCTTTGGATAATGTGCTGGATCCCGGCGTTAATTTTATTGGTTTTGATAATTCAGCCGACATGCTGCAACAGGCCAAAGACAAAGTTAAAAAATCGCAATCAAGCCGTAAGTTTGACTTCCAAGAGGTCGATCTCCATCGTCCATTTTCGATGGAAAACGCCTCGGTTATTACGATGCTGCTAACGCTGCAATTTGTTCGCCCGCTACATCGCGAGCGGGTGATGAAAACCATTTGTGAAAGCTTAAATGATCAGGGTTGCCTTATTTTGATTGAGAAATTGACCAGTGAAGAAACCATGTTCAACCGTTTGTTTATCGATCATTATTACGATTATAAACGCCGTAACGGGTATACGGATACTGAGATTGCTAAAAAACGTGAAGCACTTGAAAATGTATTGATTCCTTACCGCATGGAAGAAAATATCGAATTATTAAAAGGTGCTGGCTTTAAACATACCGAGGTCTTTTTCCGCTGGTATAATTTTTGTGGCTTAATTGCGTTAAGGTAGGTGATGATGATGAAGCAGCAAATGATAAAAATTGGGAGTTTTTTCTTTAAATACCGCGATAAGGTATTTCCCATTTTAGTACTGGCGCTTTTTTTGTGTTTTGCGCCTATTCATACGGTTGCTGGAACGTTAGTGCTTGAACGGGCAAAAGATATTCTGGCTGTTGCCATTGTGGTAGCTGGTCTTGCGTATCGCGGCTTGGTGATTGGCTATGCCTATATCAAGCGTGGTGGGCTGAATAAGGAAGTCTATGCCGATAAATTGGTAACAGAAGGTTTGTTTACCTTAAGCCGTAACCCGCTTTATCTGGGAAACATGCTGATCTGCATCGGCATTTTTCTAATGCATGGCCATCCGGTGGTCGTTAGTGTGGGAATTGCCCTTTATTGGTTTATCTATCAATGTATTATCTATACCGAAGAAAAATACCTTGCTGACAAATTTGGTAGCGATTATGAGCAATATTGTCAGGAAACTCCACGTTGGATACCCATTTTAAGCCGCCTTCGTACCGCTGTTGAAGGGATGGAGTTTTCATTCAAGCGCGTGATTATCAAAGATTATGGCACTATGGCAACGTCGCTGGGAGCCCTTATCCTGATTAAAATATACGAGCATTGGACGCGTCCGCAGGACATCGTTGATAATGGCGGTGTTGTTTGGTTGATCGTGGCGTTTATGGCCGTGATTGCTGCTGGTGTCGTCATTCGTGTCCTAAAAAAGAAAAATCTGCTAGTTGAATAATCGGGGATCGTACTATGTCGGCTGATTCGCCTTACCATTTTGCTTTGTTGCCGCCTGGGTTCTTCGATGTTATTGAAGAGCAAGCTTCATCCCATGAGCGGGTGCGGGGTGTGTTATTGGCCCATTTTCAGCAATATGGATACCAGTTGGTCAGGCCTCCGCTGATGGAGTTTGAAACCAGCTTGTTTGCCGACAGTAACCAGCCCCTACGTAAGCACGCTTTTCAGCTGATTGATCCTATTTCCCATCACATGCTGGGCATTCGACCCGATATTACCACCCAGGTGGCACGTATTGCTGTGAGCCGTCTCGCTTATTTGCCACGACCGCTTCGCTTATGTTATGCTGGTGAGGTGCTGCGCACCAAAGGCGAGGGTATTGAAGGCAAGCGCCAGCGTACTCAGGTTGGCTTTGAGTTGTTGGGATCTGATAGTGTTTCTGCCGATTCTGAAGTGGTGCGTGTGGCGCTTGGGGCATTGTCTGTGCTTGGCATTACCGACGTTGCCATTGATTTAATTATGCCGCCGATTGTTCGTGATTTGTTCAAGCATTTAAACTTGAGCCTGGATACGCAACTTCAGTTAAAGGAAGCGTTGAGTAAAAAGGACCTGCAATCGATTAAAGTATTAGCCGGGGATGACCATCATTATTTTATTCCGCTGATTACACTTTACGGATCGGTCCAAGATACATTGTTGCATATACGCTCATTGCCGTTAACTGAAAAAACACTCGAGCTTTGCGGACGTTTGGAAACCATTGTTGCCATGATTGCAAGGCATTATCCGCATGTCCATGTAACGATTGATGCAGCAGAAGCAGATTATTTTGACTATCACACCGGAATAGGTTTTTCTATTTTCTCCCGTCATACGGCTGTTGAATTAGGGCGGGGCGGGCGTTACATCGTGCAGCAAAGCCAGCATCTTGAACCTGGGTGTGGTTTTACCCTTTATGTAGATAGTTTAGCCCATCTCATTGCTCCCCAGCCAGCCAGCCATACGGTGCTGGTTGCTCCCGATTGCGAAAACGGAGTGATTCATTCGCTCCAGCAGCAGGGTATGGTCGTGGTATTTGCAGATGACTCAGATACGCTTGAACAGCAGGCACTAAACAGAACCTATTACGGGTGGGTTGACGAGGCAGGAATATTGCACGCGGTAGCTTGACATGACATCGATCTTAACGATCACAGGGTGGAATTTGATACCGGAGAGTTTATTGCCGCATGTGCCTGATGCCCAGGCTCTAGATTATCGGCCCTTTAATCATATGGACGATGTTGCACGATGTTGCTTACGTTATAACCAATCATGGGATATCATTATAGGATGGAGTTTAGGGGCGCAGATCGCATGCAGGCTTGTTGCACAGCAGGTATTGCACCCCAAGAGGCTTATTTTAATAGCTCCCCCGTTTCAGCATGTGCAAGCTAATGGCACTGAATATGGCATGGCGCCATGTGTGTTTGAGTCATTCCGTAATGCCTATGCTGCTTATCCAGAAAAAACATTGCGGAAATTTGCACTGATGAATCACGGGTCGACTCAGATGGCCAAATACATGCAAACCATGCTGGATGAGAATATGAGCCACCATGCTCATTGGCTGTGGTGGCTGGATGAATTGGGCCGTTTCTCGTGCCATGATCTGGATTTTAAGGGTTTCCCTCCTACCACCCTTATTCATGCGAATGATGATCAGGTGGTGTCTATTCATCAGATTAAGGCGTTTCAAAAAGTGCTTCCGGATTATAAATTGGTGATGCTGGATCAAGGTGGACATGTCCCGCATTTGCATGACAGGGATTTATTAACAAGGGTGATCGCAACATGTTAAGACTCTTTTCGTTTAAACAGCGCGTCCAGCACGATTTTTCTGCCGCGGCCCAACACTATGACCACGTTGCCTTGTTGCAAAGACAAGTGGCTAAATCTCTGGCTCACCAAGCGGTGGCTGCCAGTCGTGAATTGCATCAGAAAAACCCTGTCTGGTTAGACATGGGTTGTGGTACGGGTTTTGTGGAACAAGCGTTACATGATTTGCGCTTCGATACAGAGCTTTTGTCATTCGATTTATCGCTGCCGATGTGTAATGTCCACGGCAAAGCTATCAATGCCGACATGGAATATGTGCCTGTGGGTAATGGTAAATGTAATGGTGTCTTGTCGTCTATGGCCATACAATGGGTGCCACAGCCACTCAAAGTATGGAATGAAATGGCCCGCGTTTTAGAGCCAGGAGGGTTTTGTTTAATAGCGGTGCCAGCAGAAAATACGCTCCATGAATTGGTGAAGACCTATCAGGCTTGTGGTTTACAGCAGCCTGTCTATGATTTTTCATTACCTTATTTAGGGGAGGTCAATGCTCTCTTTAAAGAAGTTGAAATTCGCCATGAAATTATCAAATGGCATTACCCGGATGTCATGGCATTACTGCGTTCAATCAAACAGGTGGGGGCTCGCCATAAAGCGCAGGCTCAAACCTTAACCCGTGGCCAATTTAAAGCATTGGAAACTTACTACAGGCAACATTTTGCGGATGATAAAGGCATTATTGCTACGTGGGATATTTGTTTTATCAAAGGCTATGTATGAAGCCACTGTTCATTACGGCGACGGGAACCGATATTGGCAAAACATGGATAGCAACACATTTGATTGCGCAGTGGCGCCGAGAAGGAAGGACGGTTGATGCCTGCAAGCCCGTTGTGAGTGGTTTTAGGTCCGATGACGAAGCATCGGATACGGCATTGCTTATCAAGGCACTGGGGTGCGCTCCAACTGTGCAGCAAATCGATACGGTCTCGCCATGGCGGTTTAGTGCTCCCTTGTCACCCGACGTTGCCGCAGCACGTGAAGGAAAAAAGATTGACGAATCGGAGCTGCTGGCATTTTGTAAAACACGATTAGTGTGTACGGAGGCTGATTATTTTCTATTCGAAGGGGTGGGGGGCGTTATGGTCCCTTTGAACCATCGGTACCTGGTGCTGGACTGGATGCAGGAACTCTCTATTCCTGTTTTAGTGGTTTGCGGAACCTATGTGGGAAGCATCAACCATACCTTGCTGACCTTATTGGCACTCAAGCAGCGTGGCATTGTGGTGGCCGGTTTGGTGGTAAACGAAACGCCTTCATCCCCCATGCGTGTAGAAGAAATGCTGGCTACCCTGGCCAGGCATAGTGATGTGCCAGCCATCGGTCTACATCAGCTTGATCATGGTGAAGAAGCGCCAAGTTTTATGTCATTTATGGAGAAGATTCTATGAATGAATGGATGGCCCTTGCTCTCACAGAAGCCAAAAAGGCATTTGCCCGTGATGAGGTGCCGGTAGGGGCGGTTGTGGTTTATCAAGGTAGAGTTATTGCTCAACAGGGTAATCAAGTAGAGGCGGAGCATAATCCCATGGCTCATGCAGAAATGTTGGTTCTCAAACAAGCCTGCGAATTTTTAGGCGATACCCGTCTGACCGAATGTGATCTTTATGTGACGTTAGAGCCCTGCCCGATGTGCGCCTATGCCATTAGCCTTGCCCGCATCCGACGGTTGTATTTTGCAGCCTATGACCCAAAGGGTGGTGGCGTTGAGCACGGACCGTGCATCTTCCATTCTACTTCCTGTCATCACAAGCCTGAAATTTACGGTGGTATTGCTGAAAGAGAGGCTCAATGGTTGTTAAAAGAATTTTTTCAACTTAAAAGAAGCAATTGCAATAAATAGAAAAATAGGCTATCAATACCGCGCTCATCTAGAGCTATAGCGGACATGTTAGTGTGTGTCGTTTTTAAAAAAACTAAAAACATCCAAAGCATGTGGAATAATTTTTATTTACACTAATTGCTTGCATAATGGTGTGTCACCCATTATAATTCCAGCTTGAGATTCAAGGAGAGATTGGTTAAATTCCTTTCCCACCCCAATAATCAGTAGGTTATGCCATGACAGACACGGTTAAAAAACCATCCCATGCGGAAGAAATTAAACTCGCAAGTCGCTATTTACGTGGTGATGTGAGTAAGGAACTGGATGATACTTCAAACGATTATGTATCAGATGATGTTTATGAATTGCTTAAATTTCATGGCAGTTATTTTGGTTATGATCGTGATACCGCGACTGAACGTAAAAAAGCAGGCCTGGAAAAGCACCATGAATTCATGGTGCGTTTGCGGATGCCAGGGGGGCAATTGACTGCCAAGCAATATCTGATCATGGATGATTTGTGCGACCAGTTTGCCAATGGCACATTGCGCATTACGACGCGTGAGACGTTCCAGTTCCATTGCATCGTTAAAAAAAATATGAAGCCCTTTATCAAAGCCATCAATGAGGCCTTACTGAGCACGCTGTCGGCTTGTGGTGATGTGGTGCGTAATATTTTGTGGACGAGTGCGCCGATTAAGGATGCCAAGCATAAAATCATCGAAGATTTAGGGTATGCACTGGCAAAACATTTTGCTCCGCAAACCCATGCGTACCATGAAATCTGGATCGATGGTGAAAATATAGTCGACCCTGAAACCGAAGAAGAGCCCATCTACGGCACATTATACTTGCCGCGCAAATTCAAAATTGCCATTGCCGAACCATTGGACAATTCAGTGGATGCGATGACGAACGACCTTGCTATTATTCCCTTTTTCAATGGTCAGACATTGGAGGGTTACAATGTCTGTTTGGGCGGAGGGCTGGGTATTACCCATAATAAGCCTGATACCTATCCGCGTCTGGCAACGCCTATTGCTTATGTAAAGCCAGAGGATATCGTTTCGGTCTCTGAAGCTGTGGTGAAATTGCAGCGTGATAATGGTGACCGTACCAATCGCAAGCATGCACGTCTTAAATATGTAGTAGAAGAAAACGGCATTGAGTGGACACGTAAAACGCTGGAGTCGTACTTTGGCAAGCCACTTCAGGATCCACGGCCTATGGGCAAATTTGACATACCCGATCATTTGGGATGGCATGAGCAGGGCGATGGTAAATGGTGGTTAGGAGTTCCGATATCTAGCGGAAGAATCCTGGACCGCGATGACGAGAGAATTCGTACCGGGTTACGCAAGGTAATCCAGACATATCGCATGGATTTACGTTTAACTGCGGATCAAAATATCCTGTTGTGTAACATTGATGCCGCCGACAAAGCGGATATCATCGCCCTTTTTAAAGAGCATGGCATTAAATTGCGTGAAGATATTTCTGCCGTATATCGGGATTTTCTGGCTTGTGTTGCGCTGCCAACCTGTGGAAAGGCCCTTGCTGAAGCGGAGCGTGTCAAGTTACCGCTGGTGGCTGATCTAGAAAAAATAATGGAAAAACATGGGGTTCTGCAGGAAAAAATAGCTGTACGCATGACGGGCTGCCCTAATGGTTGTGCCCGTCCGTATGTTGGTGATATTGGTATTGTAGGCAGAACCCCAGATCATTATGCCATTTATATTGGCGGCGATTTTGAGGGGACACGTTTGAATACAAAAATTCTCGACCGGGTTCCTTTCAGCGAATTGCCACGTATGTTTGATGTGTTTTTTGCTGATTATGCCCAAGGTAAGTTATCGGGTGAGGGGTATGGTGATTATGTGCATCGTGTGGGTACGGACCATGTCGTAACGCAGCTTCAATCACAATGTGCAGGAGCCGTGTGGCTTAAATAAAATCAAGCAGGTATAGCAACGTGTTTCCCATTATAGCCCTTCCATCATTGAGCATTTTATTAGTTGGTAAAGGCGCGCTTTTGACGAAGCGAGCCGCGCAATTGCGCGCAGAGGGCATGGAGGTTACGGTACTTGATTACTTTCCAGATGAAGATCAGATTGCTGGGCATGCAATGATGTTTGTCGTTGGGCTGGACCTGGAAACATCTAAACAGCTACGAGACATCGCGCATCGCTATCATGTGTGGGTGAATGTGCACGATACTCCAGATTTATGCGATTTCAATGTGCCTTCTATTATGCGTCAGGGTGATTTACTGATTTCCGTATCTACCGGCGGTAAAGCGCCGGGACTTGCCAAACGCATCCGTCATCATTTAGAAAAATTGTTGGGTTTGGATTGGGACAAGCGTATTACTAAGCTTCACGCCGTACGCCAGGACTGGAAAAAAGAGGAGCTTTCTTATAATGAGATGGTAAAACGTATGGATGCGTTAATTGATAAGGAAGGGTGGCTATGACTGTTTCCGTAACGCGTCTGCAAACGTTTTTTGGTGGACTTGATGCTTTACCTTTAATTCGGGTCATGGCTAAGGAAGAATTTCCTGGAGAAATTGCTGTTGTTTCGTCATTTGGTGCTGATGCTGTGGTGTTATTGGCTCTGGTTGCAGAGGTCGATCCAACGATACCTGTTCTATTTTTGGAAACAGAAAAGCATTTTCCAGAGACATTAGATTACGTTAATGAAGTGATTCATTGTTTGGGACTTAAAGATGTACGAATGCTTCGTCCAGATCCTAATTTGGTGAATAATATCGATAAGCAGGGAGACTTATGGAGCTATCAGCCCAATCGGTGCTGCTGGCTACGCAAAGTTGAGCCACTTGACCGCGAAATAGCCCGCTCAGGATTGCGGGCGTTAATAACCGGGCGCAAGCGATTTCAAACCAAAGATCGCGAAGATATGGATTCTATTGAGATCGACGAAAAGGGGATTTTTAAAATCAATCCCCAATTCAGCTGGACAAAGGATGATGTAACGCGTGAAATGGAAAAAAGAAATTTGCCTAAACATCCGTTGGTTGATAAAGGGTATTTGTCCATTGGCTGTGCTCCATGCACGAGACCTGTGAAGAGCGGCGAAGATGAACGCGCCGGACGCTGGGCACATACGGCTGGTTTTCCAGGCGGGGAGCAAAAGCAGGAATGCGGACTTCATGTACCGCAGGATGCAGATTGGAGTGTTTAATAGGCATAGATGAAAGTGAATTAAAAAAGGTAATATTATGGATCATTTAGATCAACTAGAAGCACAGAGTATTTATATTTTTCGCGAAGCGTTCAACGCCATTAACAATCTTGGTATGCTGTGGTCATTTGGTAAAGACAGCACGGTGATGATCCACTTGGCGCGCAAAGCTTTCTTGGGACATGTGCCATTTCCACTTATTCATTGTGATACCGAATTAGAAATGGAAGAAGTGTATGAATATCGTGCCAAGTACACCAAAGAATGGAACCTAGATTTAATTATCGAAATTTGTCCACCCATTGAAACCACCGATCCCAGCCTGCCGCATTCAGCACGTGTAGCAGCACGAAAAACCGGCGGTTTAAAAATGTATTGGCAAAACATGGTTTTAATGGTGTGATTGCCGGCATTCGTCGCGATGAGGAAGGAACCCGCGCTAAAGAGCGTTATTTTAGCCCACGCGATACCGAAGGCCAATGGGATGTCAAAGACCAGCCACCTGAATTTTGGGGCCAGTATATGACGGATTTTGCACCGGGCACACATATTCGTATCCATCCATTGCTGCATTGGACTGAGCTTGATGTGTGGCTTTATATTCAACGCGAAAAAATCCCGGTCGTTCCACTTTATTATGCACGGCCTTATTTTGAATTCTTTGGCAAAGAGTATGGTGGCGAAATGATGCGTTTCAGGTCGCTCGGTGAAAAAGGCATTACCTTCCCATTGCCAAGTGCAGCGCAAACCATTGAAGAAGTGATTCAGGAATTGCGTGAAACCAAAGTGTCAGAACGTTCAGGCAGGCCTATGGGCGCCGATGAAGACGAGTCGGCATTTGAGCGTTTGCGTGCTGATGGGTATATGTAGGCCATATCAATAAGAGATAAATTGAGCAATAATAGTGGATAGGATAGGAAATAATATGATGGATGTTCTTGCAGCACAATTTGGCCAGGAGCCACAATGTCATCGCGAACAAATGAAAATTGTGATTGTGGGTCACGTGGATCATGGTAAATCAACCTTAATTGGCCGTTTGTTCCATGATACGGATTCTTTGCCCGATGGCAAATTTGAGCAAATTCAAATGTTATGCAAAAAGCGTGGTATGCCGTTTGAGTGGTCATTCTTAATGGATGCACTGCAAGCAGAACGCGATCAGGGAATTACCATCGATACATCGCAAATCTGGTTTAAAACACCGTTGCGTGACTATGTTATCATTGATGCTCCAGGCCATAAAGAATTCTTAAAAAACATGATTTCTGGTGCGGCGAACAGTGAGGCGGCCCTATTAATTATTGATGCCAAAGAAGGTGTTAAAGAACAATCTAAGCGCCATGGTTATTTGCTGCATTTGTTGGGGGTCCGCCAGATAGCTGTTGCTGTCAATAAAATGGATTTGGTGGGATATGATGAAAATGTGTTCAGGCAAATTGAGCAGGAATATCGTGAGTATCTCAAAGATATTGGCGTCGTGCCTACCTATATTATTCCAATCTCGGCTCGTGAAGGCGATAATATCATCAAGACATCGGATAAGATGAAATGGTACACGGGTCCTGCGGTTATTGAAGCATTGGATCATTTTAAAAAACAGCCTGCTTCTGCAGAATTGCCGTTGCGCTTTCCGGTTCAGGACGTTTATAAATTTGACGAGCGTCGCATCATTGCCGGTCGTATTGAAAGTGGATCGATTCGCGTCGGTGATAATATCATTTTTTCTCCTACCAATAAAATGGTGAAGGTCAAATCCATCGAGAGCTGGAATGGCAGCCGTGATTTGCCAACTGTAGAGCACGCATCTGCGGGCATGTCCGTTGGAATTACACTGGAAGACCAGATTTTTGTCGAACGTGGCCATGTAATCAGTCATGTTCAGCAAGCGCCTTTTTTGACAAATATTTTTAGAGCAAGGATTTTTTGGTTGGATGATAAGCCTCTTGTTATTGGTGAGCGCTATAAATTAAAAATCAATACGTCTAGTTATGAAGTCGAAGTGAAAGAAATTGAACGCGTAGTTGATACATCCGATCTTGGGCATCATGTCAAAGAGCGTGTTGAACGCAATGATGTAGCCGAAGTCATCTTTAGAATTAAAGGGCTGGCAGCAATGGATTCGTTTAACGAAAATGCTGATACTGGTCGTTTTATGTTAGTGCGCGGGTTTAGACCGGTCGGTGGTGGTATTATTGATCTATATGGATTTACCAACCAACGTGTCGATGTGGAAATTAAATCCAAAAATATTCACGCGGTGGATATTCGTATTACACCGGAACAGCGCGCGCTGCGCAATGGCCACAAGGGTGGCGTGTTATGGTTTAGTGGCTTATCGGGTTCAGGAAAAACGACCCTGGCACTTGAATTGCAACAGCATTTGTTTAACAAGGGCTATCATGTGTACGTGCTTGATGGTGATAATATCCGTGGTGGTTTAAGTGCCGACCTTGGATTTGCCCCTGAAGACCGTTCAGAAAACATTCGGCGTGTCAGTGAAGTTGCCGCATTGTTTGCCAATGCTGGGATGATTGTCATTACGGCATTTATTTCTCCTTACCGTCAGGATCGTCATCGGGCGCGTACGGCAGCACCTTCGTCTTTCCACAGTATCTATATCAAAGCAGATGTAGCAACCTGTGAAAAACGCGACCCTAAAGGCCTTTATCAAAAGGCACGCAAAGGTGAAATTAAAGAATTTACAGGCATTTCAGCTCCTTACGAAGAGCCCGATAATCCAGATTTGATTGTCGATACCGAAAATTGCGACATCTTGACAAGCGTTAAAATGCTTCTTGATTATGTTGAGAAAAATTTGGTTGAAAGTGTCGCCGATTTGGATGCAAAAGCCACTACCGGCAGTGGCATTTAAGAAGGGAGAAGGATCAATGGGAAAATTGCATTTAGCCTTTGGGCTGACATTTGCCGATCTCTACAGGCGCGAAGGACTGGAGCGTGTTGACGCGGCCTTTATACACGCGCTGAAAGGTTCTAACATTGATCTCTTTAATCGCTTCGTTAAAGCAAGGGCTTTACCGGGAGAAATAGAAGCTAAAGATGAATCAAATCTTCTCATTGAACTAGCTCCTTATGTTGAGGATTTTATCGGGAGCTTATTTGGGTGCCAAAAAGAAGTGATTGCCTTACAGCAACAGCATCATGAATTAGCGCCTATCTATACGTGTAAGCGCTTATTTGTACAGCGTCGTGCCCCTAAATTGGCTACCAGCAAAGATATTTCAGTTATTGACGGTGAGCGTTTAACGCGTGATGTAGAAGAGTTAATTGGCGGCGATATTAATGAGTTGCGTTATTCCCAAGCGGTCAATAACAAGATGGAAGAAGAAGAGGCAAACCTCGAAGCATTAAGTATCCTTGCCAATTATGCGTTATGGGCGCTGGATTCGGACGAAGGCAAGCAGCGGCATAAATACGGTGTGTTATTTAAACGTCCGCATAAACTCGATTTTGATCACTTGGTGCCCGTAGAAACAGAAGTGATACATGGCGTTACCGTCCTTAAGATGGAGGATGAGAAATTACGCTATCGCGAAGGGTTTAAAATGACCGACCCGGGATATTCACTTAAGAAAGCACTTGATGATGCTAATTACTGTATTTATTGCCATAACCAGGGCAAAGATTCCTGTTCAAAAGGTTATAAAGAAAAGGATGGCAGCTTTAAAGTAAGCCCCACTAAAGTAACCTTGACCGGTTGTCCGCTTGAAGAAAAAATTTCTGAAATGAATATCGTGAGTGCCCAAGGGTACGCGGTTGGCGCATTAGCAATTGTGACAGTGGATAATCCAATGTGTGCAGGTACAGGGCATCGTATCTGTAATGATTGCATGAAAGGATGTATTTATCAAAAACAAGAACCGGTTAATATTCCGCAAGTCGAAACCAAGAACCTCGAAAATGTACTGCACTTGCCGTGGGGGTTTGAAATTTATTCACTGTTGACCCGATGGAATCCGTTAAATCTTCATCGTCCGTTACCGCGTGTTGAATCCGGATATAAAATATTAGTCGCCGGTCTTGGGCCTGCCGGATATACCCTGGCGCACCATTTGCTCAATGACGGCCATACGATTGTGGCCATTGACGGCCTTAAAATAGAGCCACTTCCTGTGGAAATATCAGGTATTACGCCTCATGGGGAGCGGGTGCCTTTTGAACCGATAAAACAGGTTCAGCAAACCTTATTTGAACCGCTTGATACGCGTACGGTAGGTGGATTTGGTGGTGTTGCCGAATATGGGATTACGGTTCGTTGGGATAAAAACTATCTTAAGGTGATCCGTCTTTTATTGGAAAGACGCGAGTCCTTCCGCATGTATAGCGGTATTCGTTTTGGCAGCAATATCACCTATGACGATGCAAAAGAACTTGGTTTTGACCATATCGCTTTATGTATGGGGGCGGGAAAACCAACGGTTCTAGATATCCCAAATGCCATGGCACGAGGTGTCAGGACTGCATCTGACTTTTTGATGGCACTGCAGCTAACTGGCGCAGCAAAAAGTGACTCGATAGCTAATTTACAGGTGCGTTTGCCGGTGGTTGTTATTGGCGGTGGATTAACCGGTATTGATACAGCCACTGAGGCGCTGGCTTATTACCCAATCCAGGTCGAGAAATATTTAAGTCGGTATGAAACCTTAGTGGCCCATTATGGTCAAGAAGCGATAGAGCGGGCATGGAACAGTGAAGAGCGAGAGCTTGCTCAAGAAATGATGAGTCATGCTAAAGCGATTCGGGATGAGCGTGAGCGTGCTCTAAGCCAGCAGCGTGAGCCAGATATTATTTCATTATTGAGACAATGGGGTGGATCATCCCTTGTTTATCGTCGGCCCTTATCCGATGCACCTAGCTATCGCTTAAACCATGAAGAAGTGGAAATGGCGCTACAGGAAGGTATTTATGTGGTCGAGAATGCCAATCCTCTGTCGGTTGAAGTTGATGGTACAGGACATGCCGCAGGGCTGTTGGTGTCTATTCGCGAAGAGGTGAATGGCGAAGTGGTTCTGCGTGAGCAGTTAATTCCCGCACGGACAATTTTCTTTGCCGCAGGAACCAGCCCAAATACCGTGCTGCATAGGGAAGATCCGGAGCACTTTGCTATCCATGGAAAATATTTCCAAGCAGTATCGGAAGATGGCAGTCCCGTTGAACCTGATGCTATAGCTAAGCCAGAGCAAGTGCAGGTGTTGTTATCTATTGATGAGGAAGGCAAGGCGGTCAGTTTCTTTGGTGATCTGCATCCTTCGTTTGCCGGTAATGTCGTGAAAGCTATGGGAAGTGCGAAACAGGGGTATCCGGTGGTATCGCGGATATTATCCAAAGCAGCCCCACGATCAGCAGAAGAAGCCGTGTCATTCTTCAAAAAACTCGATCATCTGCTAATAGCAACGGTAAAAGAAATCATTCGTTTAACGCCCACAATCGTAGAGGTTGTTGTTCAGGCGCCCTTAGCTGCGCGCCATTTCGAGCCAGGGCAGTTTTATCGTCTGCAGAATTTTGAGCGATTTGCCTTAAAAGTAACCGGCGATCACCAGACGACACTGGCGATGGAAGGATTAGCGTTAACGGGTGCTTGGGTTGATAAAGAGCAAGGGCTGATGTCAACGATTGTGCTGGAAATGGGGGGATCATCCAATCTCTGTGCACATCTTCATCCTGGAGAGCCGGTGGTGCTGATGGGACCAACAGGTACACCGACGCATATCACATCGGGTGAGACGGTTATGCTGGTTGGCGGAGGGTTGGGTAACGCGGTTTTATTTTCCATTGGTAAGGCTTTACGCGAAGCTGGGTCTAAAGTTTTATACATTGCCGGTTATAAGAAACTTGAGGATCGGTACAAAGTAAAAGAAATTGAAGACGCTGCTGATGTCATTGTCTGGGCATGCGATGAAGGGAAATTCCCAGTAGAGCGTTCGCAGGATGCCTCTATCCATGGCAATATTATTGAAGCGATTGTGGCATACGCCAAAGGCGATTTGGGATTGCAGGATATTGATACGCATGCAGTTGATCGGATTATTGCCATTGGCTCAGATCGCATGATGGCGGCCGTAGGACAAGCACGTCATGGCGTGCTTAAACCGTTCCTTAAATCCAATCATACGGCCATTGGCTCGATCAACTCACCTATGCAATGTATGATGAAAGAAATCTGTGCTCAGTGCCTGCAAAAACATATCGATCCCAAAACAGGCCGCGAGTATTATGTGTATAGTTGCTTTAACCAGGATCAGCATTTAGATGAGGTTAGCTTCCCTCATTTGAATGAACGTTTGAAACAAAATACCGTCCAGGAAAAATTAACCACCAAATGGATAGAATTTTGTTTATACTCTTTAAAGGCAAGTAAAGCATCCTGAGGGGCACTATGGAAGCGCAGACGGGTAAGAAACGAATGATCATCAAGTCGGTGGGGTATGCCCTGCCGAGGATTATCCTGCCTGGGTCGCTTATTGTGATTGCCGCCATAAGTCATTTGTTGACCTTGCCGATGGCTCTAGGCCTTATTATGATCATTCTGCTTTCTGGCATAGCATGTGGCTATGTACGTTACCGGGAAATTGAGGCGCTGAGTATCTATATTCGGCAACTTTCAGACGATCGCAAGCCCGCCGATGATATTATTCAATTCTTACGTAAAGATACAAGTCTTGCCGAATCCTTAGATGAGCTTCAGCATAATTGGCGCAATAAAAAAACCCAACTTGAAACGATGCTTGCCGAAAGCAAGATCGTTTTTGATACGATGCCGGATGTATTTGTCATGCTTAACCGCCGCTTGGAAATTATCCGGGCGAATTCAGCCGCGCATGAAGCTTTTAAGCGTAATCTCAAATGGAAGAATTGTGATGCTATTAGTGCGGATCCTGTGTTTCTGCAAGCCGTTCAGTCGGTTTTAGAAGAAGAAACCAGCCGATCTATAGAGCTGCGTATTCCAGAAAATGGGCGGGATTATTCATTGCGAATTGAACGCTTCCCAGTTGCATCACCTGGTGGGATTGCCTTAATTTTAGTCATGCATGATATCACTGAATCCAAGAGAATGAAGCAATTGGTCAGTGATTTCGTTGCTAATGCTAGCCATGAAATCAGAACACCGCTTACTGGAATTATCGGCCTCATCGAAACCATTCGAACGTCAGCCAAAGATGATCCGCAGGCACGTGAAACGTTTCTTGAAATGATGGCTGAGCAGGCAAAACGCATGAATGATTTGGTCAATGAGCTTTTGTCCTTATCAAAAATTGAAATCAATGCGTTTAGTACGCCCAAAGAGATTGTCCATGTTGAAGATATTATGGCCGATTGTATCCAGCAAATGGAAGCATTAGCGGCAGAGAAAGAAATGGATATCCTTGTGGAACCACATAATGATTTGCCACTTATCAAAGGCGATACGAATGAACTGGCCATGGTGCTTACGAATTTACTCAGTAATGCTATTAAATATGGCAATGCAAGAACTCCCATTCATGTCCATGTGGGGACGACATCGTCATTTGCGCTAGAAATAAAGGAAGCATTGCCGTTGGAATGCAAATTGGCAATTTATATAGCGGTGAGTGATAATGGCGAAGGTATTTCCCCGGATCATTTACCGCGTTTGACTGAGCGTTTTTATCGCGTTGATAAAGCGCGAAGCCGTGCAGTGGGTGGATTTGGATTGGGGCTTTCAATCGTAAAACAAATTATCAATCACCACCAGGGGGCATTACAGATTGAAAGTGTATTGGGCCAGGGAAGTAAATTCACGGTGTATTTGCCGGTATAAAAGGCGTGGACTTTCTTTGGTTTGACAAGGCGTTTAGATTCCGGCCAACCCCAATAACTCCTATACACATAAAAGCTGCTGTAATCCAACGATCGCGCCACATGTCATAATCAACCATCCCTATAAATAAGTAATTCACCAGACTTGCCATGCAGAGACTGCGAAACACGAGGTGATGATTGAGGCGATGAATGCCCAGCAATAAACAGATAACAAACCCGGCAAACAGGATAACCCCTAAAAACCCAAGCTCTAAATAGAGTTGGAACCACATATTGTGAGGGTGGCGCAGGGGAATTTCTATGTGGGCATCCAGGAGAGCTTGTGGCATGTTTTGAAGATTATCCAAATGTTCGGTATTCCCAATCCCCAGGCCCCATGGAAGTGCGTGCTTCAAATGCAACATATAGCGTTGCCATATATAAAGGCGATGTAACGAACTAAGTGGAAGATGTGGTCCATATTGATGAATAAATGGATCGTCAATCATCATGAGCAGTAATGGGATAATAACAGGAGTAATCATCACCAGTGCAATAAAGACATTTACGATTCTTCCGTTGGTTCGATAATAAAGGAGCATTGCCACGCTGCCGAGAATGAAACCTAATTGTCCTGCTAATGAATGAAGTTGGCTGATGACAAGTGCAATGCCTATCCACGCGCCTACGAGAAACGAGGGTTTACACCAACGCAGGCATAATGCGGCAACTGCAAAACTGTAGGGGGTCATAAATTGAACCGATTTATTTAATAAGTCTAAGGAAAAAACATCCTGTTCTTTGCGGTTAACGACGAAGCGCCACCAGCGGCTGACAAATCCATTTGAAACATACTCTTCGGTCAAAAAGGCCAATCCGCATAAAAATCCACCCACAATGGCAAAGACAATCCATGAGGATTGCTTCTGTGTTAGGTACCAAAGGCCAACCACAAACACAATACCGGGAACAACGGTGTTAAAAACAAGATGAGAAACATGGATGGCCCGATCAGGGTGAAGCGCCCAAAGGCATGAGAGGAACCCAAGCATCATCAATGCTAAAAACCATCTCCAAACAGGTAGTTTGATCCACTGCCATTGTTTGTCGGCGATAAGCAAACCAAGAAAAGGAATGCTGGCAATAGCAAGCGTTACAGAAATGGCTCCGCCGGAAACAACTTCCAGGGGAGGAATAATGCAAAATGCAAGGGTAGCGGTGATGATAGCAACCAGGTGAAAGAAACGGCTGGAGTAACGTTGAAATAGAACCATCTGTGACCGTCCACTGTTTAAATCCAGACAGGAGTGTCTATGATTCTGTGCATTTTGTCGAGAGTGAAAACTTTTCGGTTTTCATGTGAAAGATGTGAGGATCTGTTGACTTCTACCGTCAGGGTTTTTATTCTAGTAGGTAATAAGGGTTTAATGAAATCATATAAGGCTGGGCATGGCGGGTGAAGCGGCGGGAACGGTAGCAGCTAAAACAGGTTTCGGCGGGTTTAAAAAACTAACCGAATACCGCGATACCGCGTTTGCGATTGGCATTTTGGGGATTTTGTGTGTTTTATTGATCCCTGTTCCCAAGCAATTGCTCGATTTATTATTGGCAGTATCCATTACTGCTTCGGTGGTTATTTTAATGACCGTGCTTTTTATCAGCCGGGCTTTGGATTTAAGTTCGTTCCCTACTATTTTGCTTGTGACAACGATTTTAAGGCTGTCGCTTAATATTGCATCCACGCGTTTGATTTTAAGGGATGGCCATACGGGCTCAGACGCTGCAGGACATGTGATTGAAGCGTTTGGTAAATTTGTGATCCAAGGGTCAGTGGTGATTGGGGCCATTGTGTTTCTGATTCTAACCATCATTAACTTTGTGGTGATTACCAAAGGTTCTGGTCGTATCGCTGAGGTGGCTGCGCGTTTTAGCTTGGATGCCATGCCTGGAAAACAAATGGCTATTGATGCTGATCTTTCTGCGGGATTGATCGACGAGCAAACAGCAAAGAGTCGACGTAAGGAATTAGAAGAAGAGAGCACCTTCTTCGGATCGATGGATGGTGCCAGTAAATTCGTACGCGGCGATGCGATCGCCGGGTTGCTGATTACAGGCATCAACTTAATTGCCGGTATTGTGATTGGTGTTGTGCAGCGTGATATGGATTTTCATCATGCACTTGAATCCTATACATTATTGACAATTGGTGATGGGCTGGTGGCGCAAATTCCTGCCTTGATTGTGTCGATGGCGGCGGGTCTCTTGGTTGCCAAAGCAGGTGTTGCCGGCACCACTGAACGGGCGATTTTTGGTCAGTTAAGTAACTTTCCTAAGTCTCTGGCAATTTCCAGTGGATTATTATTTACGTTGGCTGTGGTTCCTGGAATTCCTTCGCTACCATTTTTGATATTATCGCTTATGATTGGCTCGGCGGCATGGAAATTGCGTGGAATTGATACTAAACACCCTCAAGGGGTACAGGGTGCGACGAAAGATGGACGAGATTCTGGCCTGTCTTCAGCAGCGACAGTCCCTGGAAAACCAGGTGCAGCAGAATCAGATGAACCCGTATCGCAAGCGTTACATATCGATATGCTGCGTTTGGAGCTGGGCTATGGGTTATTGCCACTGATCCATTATGCTAAAGGCCATAAATTAACGGAACAGATCAAAGCCCTGCGTAAACAAATGGCTCGTGATTATGGATTTGTGATGCCTTCCGTGCGTATCCAAGATAATATGCAAATGGCGTCAAGCCATTATGCTATCCGGCTGAAAGATATTATTTGCGGTGAAGGTACGATTGAGCCCGATAAATTATTAGTGATGGATCCCACGGGTGCGCCCATTACGTTGCCAGGAAATGATACCAAAGAACCAGCATTTGGCCTTCCTGCTAAATGGGTCGCCGAGCATCTGCGTGAGGATGCACTATTTAAAAACTTAACTGTTGTCGATCCGCCTACGGTTATCACGACGCATTTAACCGAAATTATCAAAGAAAACATTACGGATTTGCTCACGTACAGTGCCACCCAGCGCTTGTTGGATGAATTGGCAGAAGAACATCAAAAACTAGTTGGCGATACAGTACCTTCGCGTATCAGTGTAAGTGGTGTGCAGCGTGTGCTGCAAAATTTGTTATCAGAATTAATCTCTATCCGCGATTTGCCCACGATCCTTGAAGCATTAGCCGAGGCCACCCGTACGACCCAAAATATTACTCTGATTACCGAGCATGTACGCTCCCGTTTGGCGCGGCAGATCAGTGCCAGCCAAACCAGTGCAAAAGGTTATATTCCTATTATTGCCCTGTCGCCAGAATGGGAACAGGCATTTATGGAATCGTTAATGGCAGTGGGTGATGAAAAACAATTATCGATGGCGCCATCCAAGTTACAGGAATTTATTGCTAAAGTGCGTAAGGTGATGGATGAGCAATCGATGAAAGGTGAGCAACCGATACTGTTGACGAATCCAGCTACCCGTCCTTATGTGCGTTCAGTGGTAGAGCGGTTCCGGGCGATGACATCGGTTTTATCGCAGCAGGAAATTCATCCCAAAGCTAAAATTAAAATACTCGGTCAAGTGTAGGTATCATCATGAATGACAATGCCATCGAAAAAGCGTGGTTTGCCGGCGGATGTTTTTGGTGCATGCAGCCACCGTTTGATAATACCGTGGGTGTGGTTAAAACAACGGTGGGTTATATGGGAGGGCATTTATCTAACCCAACCTATCAGGAAGTCTGTAGCGATAAAACTGGGCATGTAGAAGCCATCGAAGTCGCTTTTGATCCCGCGATCGTGCGTTACGAGCAATTATTAGCGATTTTCTGGAGCAATATTGACCCCTTTGATGAGGGGGGCAGCTTTGCTGATCGCGGGGAGCATTATCATACGATTATTTTTTATGGCGATGAAAGTCAGCGTAGAGCTGCAGAAAAATCAAAAGCCGAAATAGAAATTCGCTTCCTTGGTAAACCCGTCGCTACCCGCCTTGTGCCGGCTAAGCCATTTTATACAGCAGAAGATTATCACCAGGATTACTATCAAAAAAACACTGTTCATTATAATCTCTATAAACATGCCAGCGGCCGCGTGTCGAAATTGAAAGAGATATGGGAGAAATAAGATGGATAAGCCTAAAAACGACATGCCAAGTTGCGCTATCAGCAATGAGGAATGGCAAAAGAAATTAAGTCCTGAAGCATATGCGGTACTGCGTCAAGAGGCTACCGAACGTCCCTTCACCAGCCCGCTTTATCTTGAGAAACGCGAAGGCATGTATGTATGTGCCGGTTGCGGTCATCCATTATTTCCTTCCACAACTAAATACGAAAGTGGTACCGGCTGGCCAAGTTTCTACGATGCCATACCCGGCAGCGTTGCCACCAAAACCGACCACCATATTGGTGTTGCTCGTACTGAGTATCACTGTGCTCAATGCGGCGGACATTTAGGGCATGTGTTTGATGACGGGCCTAAGCCTACGGGAAAACGCTATTGCAATAATGGGGTGGCGCTGCGATTTGAGGAGAAGGATAAGTAATCAAGCGACATGCTTTAACCAAAAAATAGGGTATATTCAGCACTTCTGACTCTCTCACTACGTTCTAACTGCTTTTTTTAGGTTTAATCCCCTTGAGACAATGAGGCCATTGAAAATTTTTTTGGCACTCAACCCTCTACTAATGGCGCATGGCTGCCGAATGGCGTGCGGTTGCCCGTGATAGGGGCATTGGTTCGACCGAAATTGGACGGATGGCCTCCGCCTTTGAACATCAAGATCGTGAACAGGCTATTGGATTTTAATGTTCATTTAAGCTTGCGCTAATCTGTTTAATGTCTGTTATAATGAGCGTGAATGTGGATCGCAAACGTGCGTTATAGACCAGAATTGCCCAGAGGCCTTCTGCGGAATTATTATTATTATGGAATGAACGATGTTTTCAAAAAAGGAAGATGGAGCATCCAAAACTAGCTTATACATCTTCGTTTCACTAACCAGTGGGGAGGGGCTGCGCCACCCGTGGCTCGTAAGAGCGAGGGGTGGTGAGCGCGGTGGGAATCGAACCCACGACACCATGATTAAAAGTCATGTGCTCTACCGACTGAGCTACGCGCTCCCGTTCAAAGGAGATGGGCATTCTAACCCTACTTACGACTAAAAATCAATTGTTTTTTCCAAAGTGGGCTATTTTTTCGTATTAAGGGCGAAGATACCGTGACAGTCGGGGTGGAGATTGCTATCCTGATGAGGATGGGTTGCGGTGCTTTTATCTAGGGAAATCATGTCAGTTGATATAAAAGGTTTGATAGCGGCGGTAGAAGGAATATCACCTTACCGGATTGAAGGGAAAGTATCCTCGGTAACCGGATTGATGCTTAAAGCCGATGGAATTCACCCATTTGTGAGTATTGGCAGTCGCTGTGTGGTTATTAACCGTTTTCGTCAGGAAGTGCGATGTGAGGTGATTGGCTTTGGTCATCGCCAGACTTTTTTAATGCCTTTTAGTCATTTAGATGGCATTGGGCCTGGCTGTAAAGTGATTATTGAAAATGAACAACCCTGTATGCACCCCCATGATTCGTGGAAGGGAAGGGTGATCAACGCTTTGGGTGAGCCCATTGACGGCAAAGGCCCTCTAACCCTGGGGGGAAAGGCCTATCCGCTAAAGGCCACTGCCTTGCCTGCCCATAAACGCAGGCGGGTCATGAATAAAATTGATCTGGGTGTGCGGGCGATGAATACGTTCCTGAGCTGTTGCAAAGGGCAGCGTATGGGGATTTTTGCCGGATCAGGTGTGGGAAAATCAATGTTGGTTTCGATGTTGACCCGTTATGCTGCGTGTGATGTCAAGGTAATTGGGCTGATCGGCGAACGCGGTAGGGAAGTTCAGGAGTTTTTAGAAGAATATTTAGGGCCAGAAGGGCTCAAAGAAGCTGTGGTTGTGGTGGCTACTTCGGATGAATCACCATTGTTGCGTAAACAGGCGGCCTATACCACGTTGACGGTTGCTGAATATTTTCGTGACCGCGGCAGTAACGTTTTATGCCTGATGGATAGTGTCACGCGTTTTGCGATGGCCCAACGGGAAATTGGGCTGACTGTTGGTGAGCCACCTACGACCAAAGGTTATACGCCTACGGTGTTTGCTGAATTGCCTAAATTATTAGAGCGCGCAGGGCCTGGAATAGAAGGGATTGGAGATATCACCGGGTTATTCAGTGTATTGGTAGAAGGCGATGACCATAACGAACCTGTAAGCGATGCTGTTCGCGGTATTTTGGACGGGCATATTGTGCTAAACCGAAATATTGCCATGCGTGGACGTTATCCAGCAATTGATATACTTAAAAGCGTATCGCGGACAATGCCAGGGTGTAACACGGATGCTGAAAACCAATTGGTGAAATATGCCAGAAACATGTTGGCAACTTACGAAAACATGGCAGAGATGATTCGCTTAGGTGCCTATCGTAAAGGCAGCGACCCAGACGTGGATAAAGCCATTCTCTATTATCCCAAACTAGAAGCCTTTCTGCATCAGGATCCCAAAGAACGCTCCACCTTGCAGGAAGGGTATAGTCAATTGGCAGAAATCCTTGACCTGCCAGGCTGGCAAGGCTCTCAACAATCGGCCATTGGTCAGGAATCGATTGATGCGTTGAAGGAAGAATTGGAAAAGATAACGCGGGAGTAGGCGGTGTTGGAAGGTATGTTAACAGGGATGATGTATGGAGCTATTGGCAAATGCTTTTGAGTGCATTCCATTGATCGTTGGTTAGAATGGGTTTTTCCTGAAGGGGAGGTGGTGTCATACGAATATGTTGAATCCTCTCGGCTGTTAATGGGTGGGCGGAAACAAAATTAAAGAGCTTAGAGGCTGTGCCTTTTAAGATTTCCCTTTTCTCAAGCCGTTCAAAGAATGTTGCAACGCCACCTGGACTAATCTGTGCTTTTACCAATAATTGAAGGGCTACGTCGTCTGCCTCAGATTCGGAATGCCGGTTATTATGCAAATGATACATATTATCAGCAAAGGAAATAATGTTGCTGGTATCGCCCATATTGCCAAAGAGCAGGCCGTTGATAAGTCCAATTCCAAAATTTTGAATAAATTGCTGTGTCGGATGGTTCTTTATCACATGCCCCATTTCATGGGCGAGAATTCCTGCCAATTCTTCAGGAGTCTGTGTATCGTCAATCATGCCGGAGAGGATAACTATTTTTTCGCCTGGAAGGGCAAAGGCATTTATCGCTTTATCTTTAATTACTTCGATTGTGAGGTTGACCTTTTTTGAAGAGGCGGCGCGTAACCGGTCGCTGATAATAGTCAGGATGTCGTTGCCATGATGCGCATTGCAGACAATTTTATTGCGGTATAACTGATTGAGTGTGCGATCACTCAATGCCCGTTCCCATGATGAGGGAAATAGGTCGGCAATGACACCGGTTATTTCTATAAACTGGCTGTAAATTCCTATGATGATAAGGCAAGAAATAAGGCTTAATAAACTGATTATTTTCCAGGATAATTGAAATGAAATGTTAGGAAGAGCGGATTTTGGTAATAATGAAAACAAGGAGGAATGGCTGTGACTTTCAAGAATCATCAAGGTGGCGTTAAGTTTGTCTCGATGGTAAATGAAAAGAGGTCTATTGGCCTCAGGGCGATTAGGAATTCTTAATTGCGGGTAATCCCAGTGTATAGCAGGCTCATTATGGTGCAGGTAAATGGTTAGACCGCTTGCTTCAAATGACACAAGCACGTCATGCGTTTGTGCCATTTTGCCATCATAATAACGTGCTGGGAACCGTTCTGTCATAGCTAAAATGCAACGGAATCGCCAAATAATAAATGAGCGCCCTCTCCCAATATGCCGCCTTTATTATGTTTAGATTGAATGATCCCTGACGTATTATCCTCGCCAATGACGGTGAAGTGGCGAACAAAGAATTCTAGCCTGCGTTGCATAACCAGTGCAGATGCCCATCCGCTACCCAATATTAATGCTATTACGGAGATAAGCACACCATAGAAGCCGGTAATATCGATGAAATTAATGATGGGCGAACCAAGTTTCCTTATGTTTTCTTGAACAATGTTATCTACGCGCGCTTGTACTTTGTTGACGGTGTCAGTGCTCTCAAGAAGAGTGTTAGTAGAAACGGGAGCTGGGATGGTTGAGTCAATGTGAATGGGCGGGGTTGCAAAAAATAACACCGAAAAGACAATGAGATAGGGAGCAAGGATAAGGATGATATTGCCAAACAGTAATTCAAGAATATTGTATCCGCTGTAAGTAGTATGAAATCTAAAATGCCCGAGCCTGAGTGAAGCAAAAATATGGTTATGCAGCTTTGCGCTGTACCATAGTCGGGCTACGCCAAAGGTTACTAAAGCTAGCAGCAGAGTCACTATATTGGTTTTCATCAATAGGCGCGGAGAGGGTGTCATGTAAAATGGTTGTGATCCAAAATAAGAATTTTTATAGAGGTACTGTGTGCATTTTATATCGGCATAAGGGGCGTAGATTCCCAGCGTTAATAAGGTCAACACGAGTTGTCCTATAGTATAAAACGCGTAAAACCAGGCGGATCCCTTTAATTGAAGGCACACGCCTCGCCAAAAAATGCGTGAATAGCGATAGCGTAATCCCGCATAGGAAGCAGCAAGTACCAAAATCAGCACGAATGGATAGACGTATAATATGGCGCGATTCATCATTGTCGGTGGTATGATCAAAAAAAGGGTAATAAAGGCTGCCCAAAAAGGGAGTGTTTTCAAAAAGCCCAGTAATAATTCTGTTCCTCGGCCGGTATAGGTAAATCGATCACCCATTAAACTAAAGCTCTCCACCAGATAGCGGCGCATCCGTGTTTTGCCCCAAAAAGTATAAGTTCCTAAGGTTATTATTTTAAGGACGAGGTTTAATATCCACATCGACCAGATCGTGTTGGTAGTGCCATCATAATGGACCTGATGGGGTGGGTTTTGCCATAAAGCGTCGGTCGATGGGGGAATCTGGGAGGCTTCATCGGTGCGCACAGGGATAGTGGAAGCAGACAAAGTGGTGTTTGTTGTATTGTTCATAGTGTTGCTGTTTTGTGAAAAATATATTTTTATCACAATTAAAAGTAATGTCAATGCAGTATGTTGTAGATGAGGGTATTTGTTTTTTGGATTCTTTGGCTATAAATATAATAATTTTAAATATTCTATGTTAAGAAAAAAGCCGCCACAGGGATGGTTGTGATATGTATTTTTATTAAAAAAACTGATACGGATCAATATCAATTTTTAAACGCACATTCCTTGGAATGGCCGCGTTTTGCAGCCATGCCATAATGAAGGGTTGCAGCATAACGTCGCGGGGGGACTTGATTAAAATACGGAACCGGTATTGTTTGCGAATATGGGCAATGGGTGCGGGCGTGGGGCCGAGGATGGAAATGTCTTTGTGAGGAGGGGCTATGCGGGTAAGCTGTTGGGCCACTTGCATTACCTGCCGCTCATCGCTGCCGGTGAGAATAAAAGAGGCTAGACGCGAAAATGGCGGCATGTTGGTGAGAGTCCGGCTTTCTTGTTCAAATTCTAGAAAATGATCACGATTCCAGTGGATGAGTGCTTGCAGCAATGGGTTATCAGGTTGATAGGTTTGAATATAAACTTCCCCCGGTTTTTCACGACCGGCCCGGCCTGCGACTTGATGCAGCAATTGGTAGGTGCGTTCGCTGGCGCGGTAATCGCCGCTGCCCATGCCGGATTCGGCATCAATGACGCCAACCAGGGTGAGGTTGGGAAAATGGTGACCCTTTGCTAAAATTTGCGTGCCAACCAGAATATCAATTTTTTTGTTCAAGATAGCATCAATGAGTGCTGTCATTTTGCTTTCACTATCCATGGTGTCGCTGGAAAGCAGTTCGACCGTTGCCCTGGGAAATAAGGCTCGTGCTTCTTCTACAATACGTTCGGCACCAGGGCCAAAGGCTTGAAGGCTGTTAGGTGTATTGCATTCGGGGCATGCGGTGGGCTTGATGGTTTTATAGCCGCAATGGTGACACATTAATTGATCGTGGCGCTTATGTTCTACCAGCCAGGTAGCGCAATCGGGGCAACCAATATGATGGCCACAGGAACTGCACACCGTAACAGGCGCATAGCCGCGTCTGTTCAAAAACAACAGGGCCTGATCGCCTTGCTCCAGATTTTTGGCAATCGCACGGCTGAGAGGTTCGGATATCCAATGCTGATAGGGTAATTTGACCGCTTTCAAATCGATAATTTTAATGGTCGGCATATCGTCCACACCGTAGCGTGACGGAAGTTTAAGGTGCTGGTATTTATGTGACATCGCATGAAGGTAGGTTTCTAGCGAAGGTGTTGCCGAGGCAAGGATAATCGGGAATTTCTCTTTATAGGCGCGGGTGACTGCCATATCGCGGGCATTATAGATGACACCTTCTTCCTGTTTATAAGAGCCATCATGTTCCTCATCTACCACAATCAAGCCTAATTGCGCATAAGGCAGAAAAAGCGCAGATCGCGCGCCAATGACCACCCGTGCTTCGCCACGGATAATGCGCTGCCAGGTTTCTTTACGCTGGCGTTTGCCAATCGACGAATGCCAGATATCAGGCGCAAAACCAAAGCGTTTCGTAAATCGTTCCAAAAATTGCGAGGTGAGGGCGATCTCTGGCAACATCACCAGCATTTGTTTGGAGGTGTGTTCCAGTAAATAGGCGATGGCTTCCATATACACTTCGGTTTTCCCAGACCCTGTAACGCCATCCAGTAACGCTGCATGAAATTGTTCGGTTTGCAAATAAGGGAGAATATCATCAAGGGCTTGCTGTTGATAGGGGCTCAGGGTAACCATGCAGGGTGCTAGAGGAATCATATCATCACTGTGAGTGAGGTCTGCTTCAGCTTTAACCAGGCATTTGGACTCAACCAAACTCGAGATAACCGCTTTGCTGACGCCGGTCCATTCTAGGATGCTTTTTAAGCTTCGAATCTGATGGTCGTCCATCAAGGCTATCACTTTTTTGCGTTCAGGCGTCAGGCGGCTTGGGGTGGCTAGTCCTCTTTGAAAATAAAGGTCCGTTGGTTTGGTCTGAAATTCCAGTGCGTCTTCCACGGGCATAGCCATTTTAACGATATGGCCGATGGGGGTGAGGGTGTAAGATGCCGCCCAATTCAGAAAATCTATAAAACGTGACGAAACCGGCGGTGTGTCCAGAACCCGGATAATCGGTTTTATTTTTTCGGGGTTCAGTTCGGAAACAAGCAACGATTCTACCACACCAAAATGGCGGCTGCGGCCAAAGGGCACTTCCACGATATGGCCAATGTCGACCGCCATGCCCGTGGGAATGGCATAATCAAAGCCCGTGTAAAACGGTAAGGGAAGTAAAATATGGGCGTGTTGATTGAGGGACATTGGTGTCTACTATTTTGAAGGTGGATAGTCGTGTATGTGGGGCTAAAAGGCAAGGATATTTACTATTAAAGCGGTGACGTGGAGCTTGTGGGTTATAATCGTCCTTGCTTCCTTTCGTATGTTTGGTTACCCTTTGGCCATCTTTATATTTAGGAGAATGATATGGAATTTTTTGTCGATACCGCAGATATTAATGAAATACGCGACCTTGCCGCAACCGGTATGATTGATGGAGTTACCACCAATCCTACGCTGGTAGCGCAGTCGGGTGGAGATTTTCGTTCGATCTTAAAGGAAATTTGTGCCATTGTGCCTGGTCCTGTCAGCGCAGAAGTAACGGCTACCAAAGCCGATGCGATGATTGAAGAAGGTCTGTCCCTTCACAAAATTGCCCCGCAGATTACGGTCAAAGTACCCCTTACCTGGGATGGCTTAAAAGCCTGTAAAACACTCAGCGGCCAAGGCATCATGGTCAATGTAACGTTATGCTTCTCCGCTTCACAGGCAATCCTTGCCGCGAAAGCAGGTGCTACCTTTATTTCGCCATTTGTTGGGCGGTTGGATGATATCAGTCAGGATGGCAATCAGCTTATCCGTGATATTTGCCAAATTTATAGCCAATATCCTGCCTTTAAAACCAAAGTGCTAGTGGCATCCATCAGGCATCCTATCCATTTGATAGAAGCTGCCAAAGTTGGAGCGCATGTGGCAACCCTGCCTCCGAAAGTGATTCGTCAATTAGCAAATCATCCCCTAACCGATAAAGGGTTGGATACGTTCCTTAAAGATTGGGCAAAGACTGGACAGAATATTTTGTAAGGGCAAAATAATCGTATTGTTTTTGGCTTGAAAGGTTTTGGTGTTGTGGTAATTTAAGAGGTAGAGAGGGGCGGTAATTGCCGCCCCTCTCATGCTCATGCTCCGAAAAAAGCTGAATATCCAGCGCAACACTTAATTGCGCGAACCGCGCAATTCTTAATCTAATTCTTAACGTAACCGATGGGTATTCGTAGATGGTTGCAGTTAAGGAGTTAATCATAAAAACCAAAGATAAAAATACAATATAGCCGCTTTTTGGAAGGTCTGTGGCCAAAATGCCATGCCATTAAAACCGTCTAGCGAATAAACATGCTTGAGTTCGGGGCGAAAATATGGTACATAGGCACGTTCCATATATCCATGTAAACATATTTCAATAGGTTTTTCCTGATGACGTTAGGCCTTTCACTTGTAGCGGGTCGTTATGCTAAAGCGCTTTTTTCCCTTGCTAAGGAAAAAAACGTACTTGACCAGGTTGCAGACGATTTAAAAAAACTAAAAGAACTTTTTTCTCAATCTGAGGAATTAAGGTTGTTCGCGGTCGATACCTTGTTATCGCGTCCGCAACAGGCCGAAGTGATGAAGAAGGTTGTTTCTTCCCTGAATCTTCATGATCTGGTGATTCGTTTGTTGGGCGTTTTAGCTGAGCGCAGACGCATGGGTGCATTTGAAGACGTGGCTCAGAGCTTTTTAGGCTTGATGGCTAAAGAAAAAAATATCGTTCCCGTCACGATTGTTGGTGCTACCACATTTAGCGACCAGCAACAAAAAACAGTGACAACATTGTTAGAGCAATCGCTGCAACGCAAGATAACGGCGGAGTGGGAAATTGATCCTTCTATCATTGGTGGAATGTTAGTTAAAATTGGTTCAACGCTTTACGATTGCTCGCTTGCTGGAAAATTACAGCGGGTTGAAGCGCTTGGTCATGAAGCAATTGCTGCATAAATAGGATTATAAAAAGGAGTATCTATGGCTGATAACGCTGTATCTGAAGTTTCGTCAATATTAAAACAGCAAATTGAACATTACGGCCGCCAGGCAGAACGTAAGGAAGTGGGTGAAGTCATCACTATGGGTGATGGTATTGCACGTATTCATGGCCTTGATAATATTCAAGCGGGCGAGCTGGTTGAATTTGCTAATGGCATTAAAGGCATGGCCTTAAACCTAGAGCACGACAATGTGGGCGTGGTGGTGTTTGGTGACGATAGAGCCATTACCCAGGGTGATGTAGTGAAGCGTACCGGCGAAATTGTGACGGTTCCTGTTGGTAAAGAATTGCTGGGCCGCGTGGTGAACGCGCTTGGTGAACCCATCGATGGTAAAGGCCCGCTGAATGCCAAACATACCAGCCCGGTAGAAACCAAAGCCCCTGGTATTATTGCCCGTAAATCAGTTCATGAGCCTGTTCAAACCGGGATTAAAGCGGTTGATACCTTGATTCCAATCGGTCGTGGTCAGCGTGAGTTGATCATTGGTGACCGTCAAACGGGTAAAACAGCAGTTGCGATTGATGCTATTTTGAATCAAAAAACCAATAACGCCAGCGATGATGAGCATAAAAAACTTTATTGCATCTATGTGGCTATTGGACAAAAACGCTCAACCGTTGCGCAGATTGTGAAGCGCCTCGAAGAAGAAGGTGCGCTTGAGTACAGTATCGTAGTTGCGGCTACTGCTTCTGATCCTGCGCCAATGCAGTTCCTTGCTCCGTATACGGGGGCTGCCATGGGTGAGTATTTCCGCGATAACGGAATGCACGCGTTGATCGTTTATGATGATTTGAGTAAGCACGCTGTGGCTTATCGTCAGATGTCATTGTTGCTTCGTCGTCCTCCTGGACGTGAAGCGTATCCTGGAGACGTATTTTATCTCCACTCGCGTTTGTTAGAGCGTGCTGCTAAAATGTCTGACGCGATGGGTGCTGGATCATTAACTGCACTGCCTATTATTGAAACACAGGCGGGTGACGTATCTGCGTATATCCCAACCAACGTCATTTCAATTACGGATGGTCAGATTTTCTTGGAAACCGAATTATTCTATAAAGGTATCCGTCCGGCTGTAAACGTGGGTCTGTCTGTCTCTCGGGTAGGATCTGCGGCGCAAATTAAAGCGATGAAACAAGTAGCCGGTACGATTAAATTAGACTTGGCGCAGTATCGTGAATTAGCGGCCTTTGCCCAGTTTGGTTCTGACTTGGATGCCTCAACGCAAAAAACACTGGCACGAGGTGCTCGTTTGACCGAACTTCTGAAACAAGCTCAATATTCTCCGTATGTGGTAGAGCAGCAGGTTGTTTCGATTTTCGCAGGCGTAAAAGGTTATCTGGATCATATCGAACTGAAAGACGTTACCCGTTTTGAGCGTGAGTTGCTGTTAGAATTAGAAAGCAATTACGCGGGTATTTTGAAGTCGATTCGTGACGAACAGAAAGTATCGGATGAAACCGAGAAAAAACTGCGTGAAGTGATTGAGCAAGTGGTGAAACGTTTCACTCCTGTTGATTAAAGATTGGAACTGCTATGCCAAGTTTAAAAAGCCTTCGGGTTAGAATTAACAGTGTAAAGTCAACGCGTAAGATTACCAGCGCCATGAAAATGGTGGCTGCGTCAAAATTACGCCGTTGCCGTGATCGTGTTGAAGCGGCCTTTCCTTATGCTAACTGCATGAGCCAAATTTTGGAAAACCTAGCTTCAGCGGCGATGACCTCTGGGACTGCGCCACCGTTATTATCGGGTAATGGCCATGATAAAAAGATTTTAATTGCCGTTATCAGTTCCGATCGTGGATTGTGCGGTGGTTTCAATGGTTCCATCAGCAAAGCAACGCGTCAGCTTTATGCCGAGCTTACCCGTCAGGGCAAAGATTGCTATTTCTATTTTATCGGTAAAAAAGGCTTTGAATCGCTGCATCGCTTGGAGGAAGGCCACATTGTGGCACGTATGCCAAGCCCGGCGTCTAAAGTGTTTAAATATCATGAGGCTGAAGAAATTGCGCATGACATTATCCAACGCTTTGAAAAGGGCGAATTTGATCGCTGCATGTTGGTGTATAACATGTTTAAATCGGTGATTAAGCAAGAAATCGTTACGCAGCAATTGATACCGGCTTATGTCTATAATGAATCGCGTGATTCAGCAGAAGGCGTCGATCATGTTGAGGCCGATTATGAATACGAGCCAGATGCTGAACAGGTATTAGGTTCGCTCTTGCCTAAAAATATTGCGGTTCAAGTGTATCGTGCGTTGCTTGAAAGTGCTGCCAGTGAGCAAGGTGCTCGGATGACAGCAATGGATAATGCAACACGAAATGCGGGAGAAATGATCAAAAAATTGTCGTTGCAGTATAATCGTTCGCGTCAGGCTGCTATTACGAAAGAATTGATCGAGATTATTTCTGGTGCGGAAGCATTATAATTATTGGAATTTAAGTTAAGGAAGGAAACACTATGTCAAAAAACAAAGGCATCATTACGCAGGTGATTTCGGCGGTTGTGGATGTGCAGTTTGGTGAAGGGAAAGTCCCATCGATTTTGAATGCATTGGAAACCCAGGTTGGCGATCGTCGTCTGGTTCTTGAAGTTTCTCAGCATTTGGGTGAAAACTCGGTTCGTTGTATTGCGATGGATTCTACCGATGGTTTGCAGCGTGGCGTAGAAGTGCGTGATTTGGGCAGCCCGATTTCAGTGCCCGTTGGACGTGAAACCTTAGGCCGTATCATCAACGTGATTGGTGAGCCAATCGATGAGCGTGGTACCTTAACCACTTCCATGCAAATGGCAATTCACCAACCTGCTCCGTTACTTGAAAATCAAGCAACCGACCGTGAGATTTTGGTGACTGGTATTAAAGTCATCGACCTATTAGCGCCGTATGCTAAAGGTGGTAAAGTAGGATTGTTCGGTGGAGCCGGTGTAGGTAAAACCGTGTTGATCATGGAATTGATTAACAACGTGGCTAAAGCCCACGGTGGATTTTCGGTATTTGCCGGTGTGGGTGAACGTACCCGTGAAGGTAACGACCTTTATCACGAGATGATGGAATCGGGCGTTATCAATCTGGAAGACCAGAGCAAATCCAAAGTTGCCCTTGTTTACGGACAAATGAATGAACCACCTGGGGCTCGTGCTCGTGTTGCCTTGACCGGTTTGACCCTTGCTGAATATTTCCGTGATCAGGAAGGCCAGGATGTGTTATTCTTCGTGGATAATATCTTCCGATTCACACAAGCAGGATCAGAAGTATCTGCGTTGCTTGGACGTATTCCATCTGCGGTAGGTTACCAGCCAACCCTGGCTACCGACATGGGTGCTCTGCAAGAACGTATTACCTCAACCAATAAAGGTTCGATCACCTCCGTACAGGCTATTTACGTACCTGCGGACGACTTGACCGACCCAGCGCCTGCGACCTCGTTTGCGCACTTGGATGCAACCACGGTATTGAATCGTCAAATCGCCGAGCTTGGTATTTATCCGGCGGTGGATCCACTTGATTCAACCTCACAAATGCTTGATCCGGCTATTATCGGTGAAGAGCACTATAAAGTAGCGCGTGAGGTGCAAAGGATTCTGCAAACCTATAAATCACTCCAGGATATTATTGCGATTTTGGGTATGGACGAATTATCAGAAGAAGATAAATTGATCGTAACCCGTGCGCGTAAAATTCAACGTTTCCTGTCTCAGCCATTCCACGTAGCCGAAGTGTTCACTGGAAGCCCTGGTAAACTGGTGCGTATCGAAGATACGATCGCTGGCTTTAAAGGATTGGTTGAAGGCCGTTATGACGATTTGCCTGAATCGGCATTCTACATGGTAGGAACCATGGATGAAGCGATCGAGAAAGCAAAACGCATGGCTGCTGCTTAAGGCACCATAGGAGGTTACAGGTATGTCTAGTATTTACGTAGAACTTATTTCGCCTGAAAAGGTTGTCTATGCGATGGATGCCAACAGTGTTATCGTTCCTGGCACCGAGGGTGAGTTTGGCGTATTGCCAGGACATGCCCCTTTTATCTCAACCATCAAGCCGGGCGTTGTGCGTGTTGAAACACTCGATGGACAAATCGAAAAAGTGTTTGTAACGGCAGGTTTTGCCGAAGTGCACAACACCAAATGCCGCTTGTTGGTAGACAAAGCAGAAATGCTTCAGGATATTGACCGCAAAGAGGTTGAAAAACACATCCAGGAAGCGAATGAAATTCTGACCTACACCACTGATGAAGATGGTAAGGCAAGGGCAGCAAAAGAACTTGCACTGGCCCAGGCTAAAATCCAGGCGCTAGACGCGTTTGGGGGGTAGGGTTTTAGTAATTAGTTGAGTGGATACGGTGTTTGTTGTGGATGTTAGTTAGCCCCGACACTCCGTCATACTCAGCTTTTTTCATAGTCTGAGCCGTAGGCAAGGACGGAGAAAAATGCTGGGTATCCAGGCGTCTTCTTAATACTTGTTGCGCCTAGGAGCAATTCCTACTTCTTCTCCTCGTACCGTTGCTCCAGCCATTCAAAGCAGTCGCTAGCTCTATCCTTAAAGCCATGAAGATCAATCGGATAAACATCCATTGGTCCACCATCGCGCGGTTGCACTTGAATTTCAGCGTATTCTTCGATTTCAAAATACGTCATGATTTGCGCATTATTTGCCTCATTAAAGCGATCTCCATAATACGAAAATTCATGGCCATGTACATTAAGGATAACCGTGTCCGATGGTGCAACGATTTTATTCCATTGAATGAAGGCACCATAGCGTTGCTTAAATCCTTCCCTGTTAAAAACAATAATCAAATCGTCTTTTTGTACCAGGCAGACATGTTCAGCACGTGTAGATTGCTTTTGTATCTGCCATGGCTTGGTCGAGACGCTGTGATTGATTCGTTGCCTTGTTCCCCCAGTTGGGTTAGTGCAGGCACTTATTAAAATCAAAAGAAGCAGCATTACTACTTTATAAGCGGGTGGCTGCATGGGTCGATAAAACCCTACTTTAAAAGAGTGCATGGCTTATTGCGATTTATGATTAGGGTTAATCGAGGCATCGTTGATATAAACCTGACATTCATGCCTTAGTTTTTTAAAGCCGGTTAAATCAATTTTATAGATATTGATGGGCTCTTGCGACAGGGGATTGACTTCAATTTCGGCTGAATTGGCAATTTCAAAATCATCGGCGATCTGATGCTCGTCTTTGCTATAAAACAGAACCAGAATATAGGGGTAGGTATGGTTGTTAACCTTAAGCGAAATTTTATCTTTGCTAAAAAGCCTGGCATCCCATACTACGACTTCGGTTGCTTTGTTTTTCTCAAAATTATAGGTCAAAGCCACCGTGATATCACCCTTAATGGTACAGCTCTTGCTGGTCTGGGTCATTTTAACTTCTTTGGTCCAATGTTTTAAATAGGGCTCGTGATAGATTCGTTCTTTTGATTCGTCATATTTGCGAGCTGAAAGGCGGTACGGTGTGCAGCTGCAAAGGGTTATGAATAGGGAAAGAAGGGTTAGCTTTTTGAGTGTGGGGCGATACATAAGGCTCTCTTGGTTGTAGATTGCGTTATGGGATCATATACAAATAAAATTCTATTACAAGAGAATAAATTAGGTGTCGAGGATATTGACAGATACAAAAATTGATGTGATCAAAAGCCAAGATGGATAATACTAAATAAATGAAAATAGTCTTGTAAACTAGACTAAATTAACAATGGGTCCCTTAAATTCATGGGATTGGGCACATATTGCAACGAATATAAAGGTTGTTTTTTAGCAGATGTTGCTCGCCTCATTCTCAAGGTGCTTCACGATGTTTCTGGCTTTCCTGATGTTGTATGATGTTGATAAGCTGTGAGGGTAATCACGAGTTGCTACCTTGGACCCTCAATGTGGATTAATAATTGCTAATTTAAGCGGGTTCACCGGACGCTTCCATACCATCTGCGATTGCAATTCCTTCTTTATCTTATGCTATTAAGGGCACACCAACGCGTTGGTGCAATAATAATTAGAATGCGGGCTGTATGAACTAAAAAATAAGAACGGTACGTTCTTAAGTCCATCTACAAAGTTATCCACATTCGTAAAATTACCTCCTGCGATAACGGCGATAGGATCGCCCGGATTGATTTGGTGGCCACCGAAATTAGCACCGCTCAAAGTGGCGGCATTCTCAAGGTCTGCCGTATTTTGAGGCGTTCCATAAAACAGAACAGTTGAACCCGAAAAGGTTCCGAATTCTGCTTGCATGAGTTGGTTATAGAGGCTCTCGCCTCCGGCACTGTGGGATGCAAAAACAACAGAACTGGGATCCGCATCGGGGTTGTTATCCAGAATAATGTGATCTAATGCCAAAGCATCCATTGAATTTGGTATCGTCCATGCAAATTTATTAATACCCACCTCTAATAAATCGGGAAGGAGGCCATGTGTTGGATCATAGGCTAAGATAAAATCTCCCGGGGCACCCAGTTGCATAAATCCATTACGCAGTGCCTGATCTAGTGGATTCAGCATTCCATTATTAAAGACTTTATTGCTTTCGGTGATGCTTGGATCATTTTTAATTTCTTCTAGCGTGTACTCATGTGTTTCCACTTCATAGCGCTCGGTACCATTAATAACCAAATATTTTTTACCATCACTGTCAGTCACAATTTTAACTGCCTCTTTATCGCGGTTGAAACGAGCGGCACGTTCAGGTGTCATTCCCAAAATTGAAACGCTGATATATTTTAAATCGCCTTCAACCAAAGCTACGATTTGACCAAGAATGCCGCCGTTATTTGTTTTGGTGGGAATAATATCCAACGCAAAGTGGTTGAGTGTTGCGACCGTTCCTGAATTATAGATAGTTTCGGCGTTTTGGGGAAGAGATTCAATTTCCTTTATGATTTGATCTCTCCCCTCCGCTGTGAATAAGCGTGGGTCAAGTGTTACATAGGCATTCAACCCTCCAGTGTCTTTGTCGATCACAATCTGCTGCGTGGTGGTGACATCACGGTTGACACCGCTTAATTGTTCGTCACTGGCGCTTTGTCCGGCAATTATAATGTCGCCATTGCCGATGGTTGGATGCGTATAGCCAACGGTTTCATGGCCATTTAACGATGCTGAGATAAAACCGCCACCAAAATGGACATCGGATGAGCCAACTTGATCACTATGGTTGTTAGGAGAGTCGGTCGGCTGTGGTGCGCTTCCGGAATTCACTGTGTTTCCAGCGTTTCCAGCGTTTCCACCACTTCTAGCGGTGCTGCCATTACTAAAAGGTACCAAGTCGCCAGAGACACTTAAGCCAATACCAAATCCGCTGTTTTCTGAAATATTTTTATCAATGAGATCACTCACTGTTAGGGAGCCTGTTTCTAATAACAAATTACCGCCATCTAATAATGTTCCATTTTCCTGCGGGGTGGCTTGCGCAATCAGTGCTCCTTTAATGTCAGTATTCCCATTGACGTGAATCGCGACGCTATCAGTGCCGATGATTGAGGTAATGTGATCTGTCCAGATCCGGTCACTGTTGCCGTTGCTGGCAGAAAAATTAGCACTGGCAGTAGGGGTTATGCCCGTTACGCTAATGTTAACCCCAATGCTAGCGCCGCCACTTGTGGAGCTGCTGGAGGAATGAGATACATTCTGGCTTGATTCAACATTCAAATCATCACCCACGTCCATGGAAATATTCTGTGCCAGGATATTTCCGCCTTTGATCGTTGTATCGCCGCCGCTTATGGTATTAATATCATGGCCGGCAATGAGATCGCTATTGAGATAATTAGTGCCGTCGGCAACAAATTTGGATGAACTGCTTGATACGCCGAGACTCACATTGAGTGATGGAATAAACGAAGTAAATCCGCCACCAGGACCAAAGAAGTCTGTATGATCTCCAGAAAGTGCATCGGCTAATCCAGAAGCTGAATGGGCAATGCTGATGACAGATGAAACGCCGGTGGTCATGATATTAACAGCGCCATAACTTCCTGTTGCTTGAATGTCGGCCAATCGTTCAACAGCACCAAGCGCTCCTGCTGCACCAAAGGAAAGCGATGCCGTTACACCGATGCTGCTGGTTTTATGGGTTTCTTTGTAATCATTATCATAGGCTTGGCTTAGGATATTGATGTCATCACCCGCCGTAAGATTGATATCATGGCCTGCATTTATATGGCTGCCTTGGAGCGTAATGTCGTCGGTTGCCATCATGTTAAGGTCATTACCGGCTAATAATTCAGACGGCAATATGGTTTCAGTATACTGGTTTAATGTATCTTTGCTTGCTTGATAAGAGACGCCAATGCTCGTTAAACTGACACTGGCTGAAAGTCCACTCTGTTTCTTCATTTGAGCCAAATAGGAGGTGTTTTCAGCCCCTTGGATGGTTATGTCTGCTGTATCATCGTGATAGATGGTTCCATCCGCTGCCTTATAGATACCGGCGCTAATGCCTAAATTATGGCCGGCAGTCAGTTTACTGGCCGTGAGATTAACATCGCTTCCAGATGTGATGGTTAGATCGCCTGTTGCAGCTATTAGGGAACCTGTTTGCCAAGTGTTGACTTTATCAACAGAACTTTTCATGCTGCTTAAAAATCCTTTTGCACTCGTTTTGGTGTGGTCATCAGATTCATTCAGAGTCGAGCCAATGGTGATGTCATCAACGGCACTTAATGAAATGCTGCCGCCACTGCCGATAACACTGCCAGCGACATTGATGGTGCTGCCTTGATTAATGGCATTAATGGCTAAATCGCCACCAGCTTGAATAATGGAAGATACCTGCGTTGTTGAGGTATCATCGTGGTGGTAACGCTTATAGGTAATATCATTATGGCTATAATCTTCAGCAGAGGTGATATTGACATCACCCCCTGCCTGCATGGCTAATGTACCTTGTGCACCGACCATTGAGCCTGACACCGAAATAGTATTGTCGGCTAATAATATCATATTGCCTCCAGCACCTGTTTGGCTGCTAAGGTTAACAGTGCTATCGTGCTCTCCCAATAATTTTTGACCGTTCCACGTATAATCATTTTCAATGTGCGTTGATTCCAGGCTTATATCATTACCGGCTAGGGCATAGAGGCTATCCTGGGCGGTTAAAATGCCGCCGACATTTTGAATGTCGTGTCCTGCATTTAATAACATTGAACCACCAGAGGTAATGCTGCCGATACCCCCAAGATAACCAACCTTGTTGCTGCCAACGGTGACATTTCCAATATTGGTTTTGTTAAGAATGCTGCCATTGACGCTGGTCAGTCCAACGAAAGAACCACCAGAGATCGTGCTGCCAATATTGTTGATGTTATTGCCTGCGCTTAATTGAATGGCATGATTGCTGCTGATGACAGAACCAGAAGGATCAATGCCAGCCAGTGTGTTGGCACTTAAATACAGTGTGGGCACCCAGACAACCTTGTTATTGATGACTTGTTGCACCGGCCAGATGATGTCCGTGTTCAGTGACGCTAATTGTTCGCTGCTGAGCGCTACCCCAGGAACTAATTCTAAATCCACCATCGCCGTGGCGGCGTTATCCATCAAATACTGCATTTGTTCGGTACTGTTAGAAAGGGCTGATGAGATAAAACGTTTGCCAAGTTTATTCATGACGGCCTGTTCTATTAAATTGGTTTCATAGAAGGGATCGCCAAGCAATGTAATCATATGATCTGGATTAAAACCAATCAGGTTAAGCAAATATTCCGATCCCAGATAAGCGTCGACATTAATGTAATCAACATTGGTTTCAACTTCATAGGTGAAACCAGGATTTTCGTTATCTGCTGCAAGACCACGTGGTGTGAATTGGCCATCATAAGTATGGTAAGAAGCGCCTTCAATATCGCTCCCAAGCCTGCCGATACCGGCTAAAGCGCCTGTGCTGCTATTGACGACAAATAATCCATTTTGCCCCTGCGGTAAGTGGATGTAGTCATTCATATCGGTTTGTGAGCTGGCTGATGAGGGGTTGGCGTTGTGATAGTCGGTGACCCCTGGGGATGGATAATAGTTGGTCAAAGCAGCGTTTTCTATGATCGAAATAGTGTCAATCCTATCGCTAAAATCGCCTGTGATGCTGCCACCTGCAGTCATAAGTGCTGGTATTTTCTTATAAATGCCTGTTGCTAAATCGATTTGCGAGCCTGAATCAATAATATTAAGCCCAAAAAAAAGTCCATCCTCGGGATGATACACCGAACAGGCCAATTGATAAGTGCAAGTGATTCGGTCTGTTTTAGAAAGTTCATATCCTTTGTTTACCAAGGTGGTTCCCGCCAAATCCATATTGTTACCACTGGCGAGAATGCTGGCATCATTCAAAATAGATGACGCATGAATAGATAAATTGTTGCCGGCAATGATCTGTGATGCCCCGGTGTCAGACGTGACCGCTTCTTCAATGTGGCTCATCTGCACACCAACAGTATCGGATATGGTGAGGTCATTAACATACGTAACATACCAATCTTTGGTGCTTGCAGGATCGCCCACATAAGTATTTAAAGGTACAGATATCGAAGTAAAATAGCCATCGACCCATGTTCCAGCGCTCCCAAGATCATCATAATAAACGGTTTCAAGCATGGTATTTGCCATGTAATTTGTGTTGTTATAAGGAGGAAGACCTAAGCTCCAGAAGTCCCCTTGATAAAGAAGCACGATATGATCGGAATGTGCCTCTTTGTAGGCTCGGTTTTCTGGCGTATCTGGAAGCATTTCTGCGCCAATGAGGTCATCCTGCAATGAAAAGGTGTGCAGAGGATCTGTGATTGTTACCGTATCAAACGTCAATGATTTTCGCTTATTAACAAGCGAGTCGGCATGAATCGCGATATCACCATTATAAGATTGGATTGTTCCAGATAAATTGTCCACTTCTCCTACATTGCCGCCTGCTGCATTATGAATGGCAATCGTGCCATTGAGTGCAGCAAGCGTTCCTTGATCATTCAATAGCTGATTTTCTGTTAACAGATTTAAATGTTGACTGGCATAGACAAGGCTTGTATTGGTGATATTATTAGCTTTCATTGTCACTGAACCGCCGGAACTTATTTGGCCATTATTCATAATGTTTGTGGCCGTCAATGACGCATCCAATAAGCTGCTGACCCGACCTTGATTAATGAGGGCAGATCCAGCATTGAAAGCTAGCGATCCACCCGTAGTCATCAACGCATCGAGCCCGTTTATAATGACTCCACCGGTGGTGAGGTTTAGCCCATTAGCACTACTGATTTCACCGTAATTAAGAATGTCGCCAGTGGCCGTTAGGTCAATAGTATCGTTGGATAGAAGCGAAGCTTGGGCTTGATTTTCAATCGCACCTGTTGCATGGAAAACAACCGATCCCTGAGACTGTAGTGAGCCGCTATTGGTAATATGATGGGCGGTGATGTCGACTGTTCCTGAAGATTGCACATCGCCAGTGATGGTATAATCGTTATCAACGGCTAAATTAATACCACCGGCAGCCAAAATAGTGCCACCTTGATTATTAATATCCTCGCTTGCCGAAATCCAGACCAGCCCGTTACCATTGCTACCGTAAGATTGCACGATCCCACCTTGATTCTCAAAGCGCGTGTCATTAACAATTTCAACGGTGCCGCCAGCTTCCATCAATCCATTGCGGTTATCTACATTGTGAGCCGTAAGATGAGTGCCAACCGATGTGATGCCATATTGATTATTAAAAGAATCAGCGGTAGCGATGAATGACCCGTTAGTCACGATAGTGCCGTTGCTGTTATCAACTGAGTTGGCATTCATGGTGAGATCATGGGCGATGCTGATGGTGCCTTGATTGTTAGTTAACGTTCCATCAATGTTTAATTGTGAAGCGTGTCCTGCCTGAGCTGCACCTGAGGCAATAATGGTTCCTTGCGTATTGTCTAGTTCGTTTGCTGTTAGTGCTAAGAATCCTTCTGTATAGAAAGTTCCTAGCGTATTGGTCATCGTGTTTGCCTGCACCGTTAAATCCCCAAGACTCCCAAATAACCCATTTTGGCTATTGATGAGGTCTGCTGCGCTGACATCAAGCAACGTACTGGCAATCACCGAGCCAGTATTGTTTAGTGTTTGGCTGTGGAGAGTTACACCTTGTTCGCTTTGAATCGTGCCGCTATTGGTGGTATCGCCGCTGATAGTGACAAGAATGCCACCCAAGGTATAAAGGGTTCCACTTTGTGCAAGCGTCGCTGCACCTAATGAGAGCAATCCACTGGAAACCAACGTAGCGCTATTATCTATTTCACCCTGTGATAAGAGCACAAGGCCGCCATCGCTACGGATGATGCCTTGATGTTGATTCGTGATGCTGGAAGAGGCATCCAACGTGGTCGTGCCAAGAGCCGCCCATTCACCTCCATCATTCAACAAGATTGTCGTATCCGCATTCACATCGCCTTCACTGTAAAACAAGCCGCTGCTATTGGTGATGGCATGTGACGATAGATGTAACGTGCCACCTGCTTGAACAGCGCCTCCCTGATTCACAATCGAATGGGCTGTTAAGGTGGTTTGTCCGAGTGACATTAAACTGCCGGTCAGAGTGACATCGCCGCTGGCGGTGATGGTCAAGGTTCCTAGTGTCTGCACCTGGCCATGATTGAGAAAGGATGCGCCGTTGAGTTGCACATCGCCATTGGCAGCCATATAACCATCCAACGCATTGGTAATATCGCCAGCCTGTATATTCAAGATATCTTGCGCTGATAATTCGCCATTATTAACCAATGTTCCACCAGCGTGAATCTGTGTTTGATGTTGTGAGGTCACAACCCCCTGGTTGTTTTGCCAATCACCGGATACCTGCATGGTTAAATCATGGGCAGCAAGCAAGGTGCTGTTGCTTGTGGCAAAGCCAGCGGCAGCAAGTGAGATGTCCTGCTGTGCCACAATAACGCTATCAATCGCATTAGCAGTCAGTCCGGCATTAAGAGTGAGATTGTCGGCAATGAGGGTGCTGGTATCTAAGTCAATAGTCTTGGCAGCGTTAAGTGCGATCGATTGCTCCTGGCTGCTGCTGGTTACCTGTGAAAACAATACATCGCCACCCGCATTCACAGATACATGATTGGCCATGAGGAAAGCGAAACTGTCGCCTGCTTCCGTGCCATCCAGGCTAACATTATCATCGCTGTTGATGGTAACGTCGCCACCATCGGCATACACATAATGACCGGCAACATCAACAGGGCCCTTGGCCTGTATGGTGATGGATTTTCCAGCATAAGCTCCTGTCTTTTGCGAAACGCTGCCCTGTTGTGAGGTGATGTGGACATCATTGGCTGCCTGCGCAGTACCATAGGTAATCGATCCATCGGCATTGATGCCTAGATCACCACTGGTTGCCACCATCTCACCCAAGCTGTTAACGCCAACACCGGCTTCGGTACTTTTCAATGTAATTTTGCCCGCATACATCGATCCCAATTGTGATGCATCAATGGCAACCGTTGGTTTCGTTGCCTCGCTGGCTGCGTCGGCTGGCAGAGGGGTTGCTGTGCCTGTTGCGTAGTCAACATGATTGCGACCTGCGGTAATATTCAATGATTTGCCACCCCAAATAGTGGCGTTGATTTGAGCTGCGCGGGAAATGATTTCAACCGAATCGGTAGCAGAGGCATCCATACCTTCCCCGCCAATGGTGATCGTGCCTTGTTTAACCTCGAAGGAGGTCACATTGCCATGTGCATCAAACCCAGGCTTACCCGTGGTCATCACCACTTTAGGAGTGTTGATGTAACCACAGCCATTACAGCTAATGCCATTGGGATTGGCAACGATATACTCGGCGGCTTTGCCAAAAATTTCGGTGTAGCCTTCCTGGTTCGTGGCGTTGGTTCCGGTGACCTCATTGACAATGATCTTAGCTTCGTTGCCTGAATGGATATTCGGATTTGCAAGCACAACACCGCCAATGTTAGAAACGCCATTGTTGCCGCTGTTGTTGACAACCAGTCCTTCTGGGCCAACTTGTAAATCGGTAAGGGCATTATGTGATACGCCTCCTGCACTGGGGGCTGCAATATTTTCAACCGGCGTGTGATTGGCCGATTCTGCAACGACGGGCTTATGGTTAGCGGCAGCGCTTTGATCCGGTGTGATAACCGTTTGCGTTTGTGCGTATGCAGCCAGTGGCTGAAGCAGTTGCAAGGCCGTCAATGAATAAATCAGCGCTCTTCGAAAAAGAGACGTTAGCAATGTTGGCATAGTATTATTCCACGTAGTGACCCGTATTTAAGGGGCATTTTCCATAACAAGGTTTTCTTAATAACATCTGTGGTTGAAATTTACAAGGCTATTTTGCAAATTTGTGATTGAATCATCGGTGAATGATTGCTATTGTTATGCACCCTCTATTTAATGTCATTAAGAAAGATTATTATGATTGTTTATTCAAATTCAAGATGTATTGGTTTTCTCATTACCCTGTGCCTAATGTTTCCTTCGCCAGGATTTGCAATTCCTCCTGTGGACGAGCAGAGGGCCATTGAGCAGCAAAATCGTATTTTGCAACAACAGGATAAAGCGTTTGATCAATGGCAACAGCAACATCAGCACGAACAGCAAAGCCCGGATATCGAAATAGATATTCCTCAGCAGCCTTCGGCTACAGGTGCAAATAAAAACCGTTGCTTTGAGGTGCAAACCATCACGCTTGAGGGGGCAGCTAAAGTGGATGCCCAAACGCAACAACAACTGGTGGCTCCTTATATTAACACGTGCATATCGGTGCAGTCGATACAGTCATTGGTGAAAGAAGTAACCGCTTATTATGTTGGCAAAGGGTATATTACTACCCGTGTCTACGTACCAAAACAGGATTTGCATCAAGGTTCATTAAAGCTGCAAGTGATAGAAGGAAAACTCGAAGCGATTCAATTGAATAAGAACTCAACGCAAGATCAATGGCAGGTAGCAACCGCTTTTCCGCAAATGAAGCGGGGCGAATTATTGAATCTGCGTGATTTAGAACAGGGGCTTGATCAAATGGGGCGTTTATCGTCTAACAACGCCACGATGGATTTATTGCCTGGTAAAGAAAAAGGCAGCAGCATTGTTTCGTTGTCCAATACCCCACAACATCAGACACGGTTTGTATTGGGGGCCGATAATGCTGGCCAAAAATCAACCGGAGAATATCGACTGAAGGGTACGTTGTATCGTGATAACCTGATTGGGGTCAATGATTTCTGGTCGCTGAATTATGCAGAAAATCCCGATTCCACCAGTGGTAAACTCAGCCGCAGTGCGGGTTTGTATGTCTCTGTTCCCTACGGTTATTGGACCTTCTCATCCAATGCCACATACTCCGAATATGAAAGCACCATCAATGGCTCGGTAACCGATTTTATTACCTCAGGTAATACCGATAATTATTCGGTCGATCTCAGTCGCTTGATCTATCGTTCGCAAACCCAAAAACTTTCGCTTGCGGGAAGGCTTGATTTAAAAGAAAGCGAAAATTTTATCGAAGATGTTAAAATCGATAATAGCAGCCGTAGCCTGAGTGTTGCCTCGCTAACGCTAGATCACAGTTATCATTATAACGGCCATACATTGAGTTCAGCTATGGCCTATCATCAAGGGTTAGATGCCTTTGGTGCCAAAGAAGATGGTAGCGGATTAACATCAGTGAACCCGCGTGCGCAGTTTCAGAAATTCACGGCAGATGTTAATTATTGCCATCCAGTGCCGTTGTCTGGGTCGTTTGCCCTCAATTATTGTGGTAATGCGCAAGGGCAGTATAGTTTTGATCCGCTCTACAGTCAGGAACAATTAGCTATTGGCGATCAATATAGTGTGCGTGGTTTTAAAGAAAATGGCATTTCCGGTGATAGCGGCGCTTATCTGCGTAATGAATTATCGTTTGTGTTGCCACCGTTAAGTGATAAGGAATGGTATCAGTCAGTTATTGGATCTATCCAACCGTTTGTGGCATATGATAATGGGATGATCCGTGATATGGGTGGCAAAGAAGCCAATGGCGGGCGTGGCAAAGGCTATTTAAGTGGTTGGGCAACGGGGATCAATATCCAAAGTCCTTATTTAAATATTGGCCTTACTTATTCTCAACCAATCACATCTCCTTCATTTGTGACGGAGCGGGATGATGAAATTTATGCATCGGCTTCGGTGACGATACGCTTGTAGGTGGATATGCAAATACAGTACGTCGGTTGGGAGAGAGGATGGCAATTTACTTTGAGCCAAGTCAGATTGCCAAGATTGTTTGTATAGCACCCATTAAAATAGAAACAAAGCATGATTTGGACGATCCAAGCTTTTATCAGACGGAACATATCCTATCCGAAACGGCCTGGTCCATAGGTTTCGAAGATTGAAGCTATTGACTAAATAAGTACATGTGCTAAAATAAGTACTTATAGTTGGGGGCGTACCATGCGAGTTATAAGCTACACATCAGCAAGAAATCACTTTAAGGATGTTATGGATAAGGTATGTGATGACCATGCCCCAACGATTATCACACGCCAGAATGAGCGGCCTGTTGTCATGATGTCGCTTGAGGACTATAACTCTATCCAAGAGACCTTCTATCTTGTTCGAAGCCCTGCGAATGCCTCCCGCTTAATTGAGTCGATACAGCAACTAAATAGTGGGCAAACGCAAGTGAGAGAGTTGGATGACGGCGAGTAAGATAACCAAAGTTTCATTTACTGACCACTGTTGGGAAGAATATCTTTACTGGCAGGATTACGACAAAAAGATTCTGAAAAAGGTAAATAAGTTAATTAAAGATATCAAGAGGGATCCCTGTAATGGTATAGGAAAACCAGAACCGTTAAAATTTGACCTTTCTGGTTTCTGGTCGAGGCGCATCAGTGATGAGCATCGTTTAGTATACAGGGTTGATAATGATACCTTGAATATCATCCAATGCCGCTACCACTATTGAGTGGTTGGGGGAGAAAGGGGCTGGTCCTATTTTAGGACACTGACGCCCTCTTGCATTTCACTAAAAAGCAATAGCAAGTTACCTGTTTATATTAAACAGGTCCGAGCGGCGTGCAGTTATGGCTTTTCCAAGTCCGGCACAAGAGGCAAACATTATGGCAGGTGTGAAGCACCTTCTCCTGTCTTCGTCAATGGGACATCCGAAACGAGGTTTTAGAGATCGATCAACTTTTTTCCTGACTTCTGCCAAATGTGAGGCTGTTTGGTTTTGTTTTTAATAGAATCATTGAATGACAGCATGTTGCCTTCCCACCTCCCCGGCCTTTGGCCACCCCTCGTTACCAGAGGAGGGGTGACGGGGAGTACTGCGCCTCCCTTTTATGCTTTGAAAATAATCTCAGTTGAGGATCTATCGCTCTTATTCTTCTAGGATCGCATGTACATCAAAGGAACATACCAAATCTCGGCAAGACACCCAAAACGAATTTTATCATTCAATAACCTATTAATTTATAATGATCTGAAATTTCAAATCTCAGTAGCCGACGAAAACAAGAAGAGTGGGAACCCAGCTAAATTCCACATTACTTAACCTATTATTAAACGGGCTTAGACCAGGGTTTCCCGCTTACCAAACAGCGCCGTTCCCACACGTATGATGGTGGCGCCAAATCGAATGGCTGTATTAAAATCGTGGCTCATGCCCATGCTCAACTGATTAAGCTGGTAGCGATCTGCCAGCTTTTTTAAGAGGGCAAAATAAAGATCGGGATGTTCATTTTCGGGAGGAATGCACATCAGGCCGATAATAGGAAGTGCTAGTGCCTGACAGGCTTGCATGAGGGCAGGGAGTTCTGCTGGCAACACTCCGTCTTTCTGGGGTTCTTCACCAATATTCACCTGGATAAAGCAAGGAACTTCCTTGTTTTGCTTGGTCATGGATTTTTTTAAGCATTCAGCCAGTTTAATGCTGTCGAGTGAGTGGATGCAATCAAACAGAGCCACTGCTTCATCACATTTATTGCTCTGTAAATGGCCAATCAAATGGCATTGAATATGGGGGTGTTTTTCTTTTAGAGCAGGCCATTTGGCCTGGGCTTCCTGCACTTTGTTTTCACCAAACAGATTCATGCCCGCGTTAATGGCTTCTTCGATGATGTCGATGGGTTGCTGTTTGCTTGCTGCCATGAGCCTGACCGCGTGTGGAGGGCGGGATGATTCTTTTTCGGCTTGTGTTATTTGCTCTTGTATTCGGATAAAGTGTGTGTGTATGCTTTCCATAGGCTGGCAAAAAATAAATGAAATATGGGCGGACATGATCATCCCATATGGACACGAAAATGTTTAAAAGTAAAGCAAAACAACCCCGATTTTTAAAGGTACTAATCGCCGATGAAGCGAATCGCGCATTCCTGAAAGCCAAGTTGGGTGGCGCGGTTGATGTCGATTTGATCATCGTGCGGGATTATGAATGCCCTAATCGATGTGGATGGGCGCAGGAATTGGTTCGCTTCGGCCATGCGCGGCGTATACCTGTTATGGTAGCAAGAGATGGAAGATTGGCCGATGTTGTGGGGGCCGATGGCTGTCATTTTCCAGAAAAATTGATGCGGCAATCCCTTTGGTGGCGATACCAGCATCGCCATTGGTATCTTTCGGCATCGGCTCATACTGAATACGCAGTTGCCCAGGCAAACCGCTTACCGCTTGATTTTCTGTTAGTCTCTCCTGTTTTTAGAACCCAAAGCCACGAAGGGGGTCGGCCGCTTGGATTCATGGTGTTGCGGAAGTTAGTGCAGAAATCGCGCTGCCCCGTTATTGCCCTTGGCGGCATTAGCCACAAAAATATAAACTCCTTATTAAATACGGGGGTGGAGGGGGCTGCAATGATAAGGGGTGTAATATCGAGATAGGGTGCGTAATTGATTAGAATAGATGCCCTTGGAGGGGGTTTGTGGCAATTATGCAACAGATGTAAAGTAAGGTTGGGTTTGCACGAAGAAAATATTAAATAGTGTTGGTATGGCCCCTTGTGAGCTGATAAAGTTTATTTAATTGTCAGGGCTATCGTCCTGCAATTGTGTGTTTAATCATTTATTAAAGGTCGTGATTATGAATAAAATTCTTTTAGCAACCTCAGCTTTAGTTGGTGCAGTGTCATTGTACGCTGGTGCTGCTATGGCTGCTGGACCTGAAGTTACTGTTGGTGGCTTCTTAAATTTCCAAGTTGGTCATTCAAGCCAGAAAGATTCTTACGAGACCGGTAATTACTCTCGTAAAACTCACTTCTTGAACGATACCGAAATTCACGTTAAAGTTGACGGCAAAACAGACAATGGCATCGGTTACGGTGGTGTTATCGAGTTGAATGCTGACGTTACTGAAGACGGTGATAGCGATGGCGTTAATGCTGATAAAACCTTCCTCTTTGTTGATACAGCTTGGGGACGTGGTGAATTCGGTAATATGTCTGGTGCTGAGCACATCTTGAAAGTTGATGCTTCAACCTTCGCACGTGCTACCGGTGGTATTGATGGTGATTGGTACTATTATGCTAACGTTCAACCAGGTACAAATGCCTATCCTTTTTCAGGCGTTGCTGATGGTAACTATATCATCCATCCAGATCTGCCTTCTCAACATGAGAAAAGCGACACTGAAGATGCTACCAAAATCAGCTACTACACACCACGTATCGCTGGTTTCCAAGCTGGCGTGAGCTACACCAATGATCAAGGTGATGCTGGAACAGCTGCTGGTTTCTCTGCAAACGACGACTCTTTCCAATATCATAACGTGTGGAGCGGTGGTGTTAACTATACCGGCCAATTCAGTGATGTTGGCGTTGCTGCGTCATTAACTGGTGAAACAGGTAAAGATGAAAACAATGATACTCGTAGCTTGAAAGCTTGGGCTGCTGGTGCTAACGTTTCTTACATGGGCTTCACCGTTGGTGGATCTTATGGTGATTGGAACAAAAGCCAGATCGTAGATGCTCCTGCTTTCAACGGTCTTGATGCTAATTACTGGACATTGGGTGGTGCTTACGCTTTTGGCCCTGCTGCTGTTAGTGTTACCTATCTCGACAGTGAATATGCCGACTCTGCTGGCTTTAACAACAATTTCCAAAATTTAGTTCTTGGCGCTGACTACCAATTGGCTCCTGGATTCGTTCCTTATGTTGAAGTTAGCTTCTTCAACACCAAAACCGATGCGAACGGTGCTGGTGGTGATAACGACGGTTCAGTATGGTTAGCTGGTACAGAATTGACCTTCTAATTTAATAGAATTGTCGACGAAAAGGGCAGCTTCGGCTGCCCTTTTTTATTTGTACTTAAAAATCTGCGTGACAAATCGGAGATATTTCGGTATGTATGGGGGATATGAAAAGATTATTTGCAATTTTATCCTTAGTTTTTGCGATGCACACATTGATTGGTTGTTCAACAGCCGATCTTGATGTCAGTCATTCCTATCCTCAAGACCCAGAAGATGTTCGCCGCTTACGAAACGGTAAGCTTACTGGGGATGAAGGAATAAGCTTTGGCGGCAAGAAAAAACGTGGAGATAGTGGCACAAGCAGTGGTCCTTCTATCGGCGTTAACAGCTATTTGTGGCGCGCAACGTTGGATACGATTTCTTTTATGCCATTAGTTTCGGCGGATCCGTTTGGTGGCGTTATCATTACCGACTGGTATGAAGATCCATCGACTCCCAATGAGCGTTTCAAATTGAATATTGCGATTTTAGATAAACAACTTAATGCTAATGGTGTTAAGGTTTCTGCTTTTAAGCAGGCATTGGATGATAAACATAATTGGCGCGACAGTGCTGTTGACCCGTCTATTTCGGGAGATCTTGAAAACAAGATACTAACCAGAGCGCGTGAATTAAGAATCAAAGATATCAATAGCAAATAATCCCAGATCAACTCCCTGTATGTGATCGATAATAGATAAACGTCTTTAGGGTGTTCCTGGATGGATCTGTTCAAAAGGTAATATATGGCAGTTGTTGAGAATTACAGTTTTCGTGAAAATGAAAAAAAATGGCAAAAGGCCTGGGACGATAAACAGGTTTTTACCGTTGATGAATCGGCGGACAAACCGTCCTATTATGTGCTGGAAATGTTTCCGTATCCATCCGGAAAAATCCATATGGGCCATTTACGTAATTATGCGATTGGCGATGTCGTTGCCCGTTATAAAAAGGCAAAAGGATTCCAGGTGCTGCATCCGATGGGATGGGATGCATTTGGCTTGCCGGCGGAAAATGCCGCCATTGAAAATAAAGTCCATCCGGCTCAATGGACATTCAGTAATATTGCGCATATGCGCCAGCAGCTTAAATCGATTGGCTTTTCCTATGATTGGGATCGCGAAATTGCCACATGTGCCCCTGAATATTATCAACATGAACAGAAAATGTTCCTGGCTTTTTATAAAAAAGGCTTAGCCTACCGTAAAGAAGCAACGGTCAATTGGGATCCAGTTGATAACACTGTCCTGGCCAACGAACAGGTGATTGATGGGCGTGGCTGGCGGTCGGGTGCTGTGGTTGAGCAGCGCAAATTAAAGCAATGGTTCTTACGTATTACCGATTATGCTGAGGAGTTATTGCAAGGGCTTTCTACCTTAAGCGGTTGGCCTGAAAAAGTGAAATTAATGCAGGAAAAATGGATTGGCAAATCATTCGGTGCTAAAGTCTGGTTTGTGGTAAAAGGCTGGGATGAAAAGCTCGAAGTGTTTACGACCAGGCCCGATACTCTTTTTGGTGCTAGTTTTTGCGCCCTGTCGCCTCAACATCCCTGGGCATTACAAATGGCCCAATCCAACCCAGAGCTTGCTGCTTTTATCGAAGAATGCAGTCGGCATGGTACAGCCACTGAAGTGATAGAAACACAGGAAAAGAAAGGCGTTGATACCGGCTATAAAGTCGTTCATCCGTTTGATTCTTCAATCGAACTGCCGCTGTATGTTGCTAATTTTGTCTTGATGGATTATGGAACCGGCGCTATTTTTGCCTGCCCTGCACATGATCAGCGCGATTTGGATTTTGCCAGAAAATATGGTTTGAAGGTCCTGCCCGTCGTTGCGCCCGTAGGTGTGGATCCTGCCTCTGTGACGATTGGAACAGAAGCCCATACAGAAGACGGCGTGATGATTCATTCGTCCTTCCTCAATGGGTTAACGGTAGAGGAAGCCAAAAAAAGAGCCATCGCTGAATTGGTTGCCAAACACCTAGGTGAAGAAACCATCCATTACCGCCTGCGCGACTGGGGAGTCTCTCGCCAGCGTTATTGGGGATGCCCCATTCCCATGATTTTATGTCCTCATTGCGGTGATGTGCCGGTTTCCGAAGATGCCTTACCCGTGACGCTGCCTGAGGATGTCGATTTTGAAGGCACAGGCAATCCCATAGCACGCCATCCTACCTGGAAGCAGGTGCGTTGCCCTCAATGTGGTAGTCAGGCAGAGCGGGAAACCGATACGTTTGACACGTTTTTTGAATCATCCTGGTATTTTGCACGTTTCTGTTCGCCTAAAAGCGATAAAGGAATTGAAGGAGAGCTGGCACAAAAATGGTTGCCGGTAGATCAGTATATTGGTGGGATTGAACATGCGGTACTGCACTTGCTGTACTCCCGTTTTTTCACCAAAGCATTACGTGATTGCGGTTGTTTTAACATTGATGAACCCTTTGCCGGATTATTGACGCAAGGGATGGTGTGCCACGAAACTTATAAAGACCCGCAAGGCAAGTGGGTATCACCTGATGATCTCAAAGGCGATGCTAAAACAGGTTATGTGCATCTTAAAACCGGTGAACCTATTACGGTCGGCCGCATTGAGAAAATGAGTAAATCAAAAAAGAATGTGGTCGACCCCGCCCATATCATTACCAGTTACGGTGCAGACACTGCGCGATTATTTATGTTGTCTGACAGTCCACCGGATCGTGATTTGGAATGGAGCGATGCTGGCGTCGATGGATGCTGGCGTTATGTCAATCGGTTGTGGCGTTTTGTGGCGCAATTGGTAGAGGAACATCCGCGTCCGATTATTGATATTGAAACCATCACGCTGGATAAGCATCTGGCTTTGCGAACCAAAACGCATAAAACCATTCATGCGGTATCGGAAGATCTGGAACAATTCCATTTTAACCGAGCGGTTGCCAGAATACGTGAACTTTCCAATGATGTGATGACCCATCCGCTTGAAGATGAACAAGCGCGCGCGGTTGTTTATGAAGCCATGGATGCCATTGTCCAATTATTTTCGCCGATGATTCCCCATGTGGCAGAAGAATTATGGTCGATGCTTGGTTACCGCGAGTGGCTGGTTAATAGCACGTGGCCAACAGCGAACCCAGCATTGATGGTGGATAACCAGATAACAATGGCAATCCAGGTGAATGGAAAATTGCGCGGTACGATTTCAGTGCCACCCAACACCGTTGATGCTGAAGTAGAAAAAGCAGCCTTTGCTGTTCCAACAGTGCAGGCTTTCCTCAGTGACAAGACCGTAAAAAAGTGTATCATTGTTCCTAATCGAATTGTGAACATAGTGGTGGTATGAAACCTTGTTTAAAAAGGCTTGTTGCGTTAGGGGGTTGCTTAATATTGACTGCTTGCGGTTATTTTGCGCCGGTTTATGGCACTCAATCAACAGATAGGGCATCGGTTGATAACGGTATAGCGGTCAATGAACTGGCTGCTATTAAGGTTAATCCCATTGCCGATAGAATGGGTCATAATGTGCGGACGCATTTAGAGGATCTACTTAACCCTCAATCGCTTGATGTTACACCCAAATATACGTTAGACATCAAACTTACCAGAACCGAAGATCCCTTTGCTATTCGTCCAGACCGAAGTGCGGCCAGTGTACAGATGCTGATTTTAGCGGAATATGTTCTTAAAAATAGAGAAACGGGAACCATCCTCGATAAAGGCTCCATTAAAACCAAAGGGAGTTATAACCGCCTGGAGTCGGAGTTTGGTACCTATACTGCCCAGGAAAATGAAACATTGCATATCGGGCAGGATATCGCCGAAAAATTTAGATTACGGTTGTTGTCGGTGTTTTATGATGAAAAGCAACGGGTGATAAAACAAGAGAACCATGTAAGTGGCGCGGAAATAAAAGAAGAAAAAGAAGAAAAAGAAGAAACAAGCGAAAGTGCTGAAGAAAAAACGGGAACGGTATCAGGGGGAGACTATGAAAATAAACCCTACACAAATTGAACAATTTATCGCATCACAACTTCACTCCATTAAAGTTGTATTGGTATATGGCCCTAATACCGGGTTGGTGAGTGTGCGTGCCAAAGGGATGATTCATAAAGTGATTGGCCAGGTTGATGATCCATTCCGTATGGCGACCATGACGTTTGATTCGATTAAAGATGATCCAGCAAGGCTTGCCGATGAAATGGGGGCTATCAGCATGATGGGTGGAAGACGTTTAATTCGGATTACCAATGCATTGCCTTCGTTATCTAAACCAATTCAGGAAGTGTTAGAACAGGTAAAAACGGATGCGTTGATTGTTATTATAGCCGGTGATTTACCGCCTAAGTCAACGTTGCGCAGCTGGTGTGAATCACAACCGCATGCGGCAGCGCTTGCTTGCTACCAGGAAGAAGGTGCAGCGTTGCGAAAAGTGATTGAGGATGAGTTGGGCAGTAAGGGGTATAAAATTTCAGCGGATGCTGTAACGTACCTCCAACAATCTTTTTCTGGTGATCGCTTGCAGGCGCTGAGTGAAATTGAAAAATTAATTACCTATAAAGGCAGCGAAAAACTGATCCAATTACATGATGCCCAGGCCGTGGTGGGCGATGCAGCAGAAGCAACGCTGGATGATCTCGCTGTTGCCGTTATGAAAGGCGAGCATGCCCAGGTTCAAACCATGTTATCACGTTTATTTTATGAGGGAATGCAGCCGATTGCTGTGATACGTGCTGTCTTGCGCTATGTTAATCGTCTTTTAGAAGCACGCTGCTCGATTGAGCAGGGGATTTCTGCCAAAGATGCGATAGCCCGCATGAAGCCACCCATTTTCTTTAAATATGCTCCCCAATTTCAAATACAGATTCAACGCTGGAAGGCGGCAACGTTAATTAAAGTGGTCCGCTCGCTGGTGCAGACCGAAAAAATGTGCAAGGAAACAGGAATGCCAGCCGCCTTGTTATGTCAGCAGATATTAATGAATATTGCATTGAAAGCCAATCCGGTCGGACGAAACGTTTAATTTACGCTCTATCAAAATGCCCAGTTTGTCTTAAGGCCTCCCCTACAACCATCGAAGCGGCAACGGCTACGTTGAGGGAGCGCATCTGGTTATACATGGGGATAATCACAGCATCATCCACATGTGCATGGACAGATTCTGGAACGCCAGCGGTCTCGCGGCCGACCATGAGGATATCACCTGGCTTAAATTGAAATTGACTATAGGGGGTGGTGGCCTTGGTCGATAATAAAATAATACGTGAATAAGCCGGCTGCGTGTTTCGCCAGGCTAGAAAATCGTTCCAGGAAGGATGGCGATGCAGCGCTGCATAATCGATATAATCCATACCCGCGCGTTTAAATTTTTTATCATCAAAAGGAAAGCCGCATGGTTCAATGATGTCCATAGGAATATCCATACATGCAGCAAGGCGAATTAAAGTGCCCAGATTTTGTGGGATATCAACTTGGTAAAGGGCTAATCGGATCATAAATGTGCGTGATAGGTTATGGGGAAAGCAATAGACTAAAAATTGCTCAAAACAGAACTAAGATCAAGCAAATTCAACGAGTAAGCCAGGTTAACTCATAAGGACCGTTCAACTGGTGATGGTGATTTACGGCCTTCTGCCACGCTGGTTTGCCAAAGAGGGGGGCGTTCCTCAACTAAAGGTGGTAGTTTCTCAATTATTCTGGGCCGCGTCCCTACAGATTCTAGAATTTCTGAAACGGTATCAATCCAGGCTGTTAGGTCTGAAATCTCTATTATCGTTTCTACAAAACACGTCATTGATTCTTTAATATTATCAAATGAACGAAAAAGAATGGTCGAAGCTTCGTCGCTGTTGTTGTGTATGCGGGAGCAGGTGCGATTAAAAATATCCTCACTTATGTTTAACTGAATTAATTGACAACAAAGAGCAAGGTTATCGCGAATCAGTGATTCAAATGGCTTGTTGATAGACTCATCGGCTAGAGGGATTTTGGCTAAATCATAATAAGTAGGAAGTTGCCCTACCGTTTCTCTCAGATTAGGAGCCTTTCTGTCTAGTTTCCTCGGCGTTGTAAGGTTAGGATTAAGGCAATGGCATAATAAAAAAGTATGGTTAATAAAGTTAAAAACCTGGGGCGCTTGCTTAATCGCGAACGCATTGATATTATAAGAGGAAATGCTTTGATGTTGTTCATCATTCTTTAGAAAGTCATGGAAAGACTCATTAAATTCTTTGATAAATTCATCATTGCCTTTCAAGATTTTTCTCTCCGTGAGTTGGTCTAAAAAGGGTTTGGTTTGTTTTTGAAGGGGCTGGCAAATAGACTTGAGATCTGTAATATATTCCTCAAGCAATTGCTTGGCGCTGCCGAGGATGCCTTGAATCCCTTCTAGCGTGACCACATGCCGAAGGTGAGGTTTGCAAATATATTCAAGCATCTCTACATCGTAAATTTCAAGACAAGGCAGTGAGCTGTTAATTAAAAAGAGTGTTCTAACGGGTAAGTTAGGGGTTTTGGCTGCTTTTTCTAACACATAACTCACCATATGATTCCATGTTGAAGCGTGACCCCTTTGTCGGGTATGTTTAAGCTGATAGGCCACTGCTTCCAGTGGAAACTTATTAAGAAAGGTCGAGCACTCTATGTGGTAGTTGGAAATATCTGCCATGAACATTTTTTTTAGGGCCAAATCTGAAATTCGTGCGTGCAGCGCAGGATTCTGATTGCACATGACGATGGCATCAATGGTCATTTGTGGATTATCGGTTTTTTTGACAACTTCTTCGATTAAATCAAGATTTATATCAAGCTGTTTTCTTTTAAGAGCATATCGTACCGCATGTTCAAGCACTTCAAAGTCACAATATTGCCTAAGTTCATTAGGAAACATGTCAAGAAGCAACATAACCTTGTCAAGTTGGTTACGCTTTGTGTGTGCATGCAAGGCATATTCAATGGGATGTGATAGGTCGTGATGGTTAATTAATTGATTGTCCCATAGGCCTTTTATCAACACATAATTAGAATCTTTTGCCATAAGATCTTGAATAATGTCGCGTTTGTGAACTTGGAATAGCGTGCATGTTTTTACATAATTCCAGTTTTTTTCTTCAATAGCATTCCTAAGAATCCTAAGGGAGAAATCTGTATCAACGCCGTTTTCCAGAGCAGGAGCGGAATGGGATCTTTCGCGTGTGCTGGTGGTAAGGGGGGGTACGTTAGTGAGGTCTTCGAGGGTCCGGGATTGTTTCATGCGATAGGTTCTACATAATTAGAATTGATTTTAAAGGTATGCTGTTTTGTACTACAAAGATAAATGAAAATTAATAGTTCAATGTTAGGTTTATACTAAAAGTTATGGAATCTATGCGCCAAATTAGCAAAAGTAAAGTCGTTTCATCGAGGGGGAGAGCTGCTTAATGATGAATAAGTGGGGGTGGTAAGTGAGTTTTTGCTAGATTTTTGTCAATTTATTGAATATAAATCCACTTAGAACTTATCTAATCTAAGATCAAGAGAAATTCGATGTCACAAACTCCTACACTCAATAAACCGACTCGTCGGGATTTTATCGTTTTGACTGCTAACACCATGGTTGGTATGGGCGCTGCAGCTATGGTATGGCCGTTGGTTGATTCGCTCAGCCCCTCTGCCGATGTGCTAGCATTGTCTTCAACCGAAGTTGATATCAGCTCTGTGCCTGAAGGCCAGGCCATTACCGTTATGTGGAGGGGGAAACCCGTGTTTATCCGCCATCGTACTGCTGCTGAAATTAAAGCCGCCCGCGAAGCTCCCCTTGCTGGAATGATCGATCCGCAAAAGGATGAAGACCGCGTTAAAAAAGGCAAGGAACAATGGTTAATCGCTGTTGGTGTTTGTACGCATCTTGGCTGTGTGCCGGTTGGGTATGCTGGAGATTATAATGGGTGGTTCTGCCCGTGCCATGGTTCCCAATATGATACTTCCGGAAGGATCCGCAAAGGCCCCGCTCCTAAGAATCTTCTGGTTCCAGAGTATCAATTTACTAGTGATAATGTAATTCGTATAGGTTAATGATCCATGACAGCATCTCATCAGCACGTTTCTAAAAATGGAAAAGGCATTAAAAACTGGATAGAAGATCGTTTTCCGATATTTGGTTTTATGAAGCACCAGCAGGAATATCAGGTTCCTCGTAATTTAAATTATGCTTATAATTTTGGCTCCTTAGCCGGTATTGCGTTGGTACTTCAGATCGTGACCGGTATTATTCTGGCTATGCAATATACTCCACATGTGGATCATGCGTTTGACAGCGTTGAGCGGATTATGCGTGATGTAAATTATGGGTGGTTGCTGCGCTATATGCACGCCGTGGGTGCATCGATGTTTTTCTTGGTGGTGTATGCCCATATTATCCGTGGCTTATATTATGGTTCCTATAAATCGCCGCGCGAATTCATATGGTGGTTTGGTATTATCATTTTTGTGACGATGATGGCTACTGCATTTATGGGATATGTGTTGCCGTGGGGACAAATGAGTTACTGGGGGGCTACTGTAATCACCAATTTATTCTCGGCGGTGCCAGTGATAGGCGATAAAATCGTTACCTGGTTGTGGGGTGGTTTTTCGGTTGATAATCCGACCTTAAACCGGTTTTTTGCCCTGCATTATTTGTTGCCATTTGTTATTCTAGGCCTGGTTGTCTTCCATGTGATTGCTTTGCACGTCCATGGCTCTACCAATCCAACCGGTGTTGAAGTGAAAACGCCTAAGGATACTATCCCGTTCCATCCTTATTACACGATCAAGGATTATTTTGGAATTGGGGTGTTCTTGTTGCTGTATTTCTATTTTGTATTCTTCTCACCCAATAGCCTTGGGCATCCAGACAATTATATCCCCGCTAATCCGATGGTAACTCCGGCGCACATCGTCCCTGAATGGTACTTCTTGCCGTTCTATGCGATTCTGCGTGCAGTTCCAGATAAGCTGGGTGGTGTTATCATGATGTTTGGTGCCATTTTGATTCTGTTCTTTATTCCATGGTTGGATCGATCGAAAGTACGCAGTGGCCGTTATCGTCCAATGTTGAAGCCGTTCTTCTGGTTATTCATCGCTAATGGTATATTGCTTGGGTATCTGGGCTCGCAACCGCCTGAAGGAATCTTCGTTCTGATCGCGCGTTTGGCAACCGTCTATTATTACGCTTATTTCCTGGTAGTCTTGCCGTTCCTGCCTCGTATTGAAAAAACAAGGCCGGTACCAGAATCCATCAGTGCCGATATTGAAAAGCGTAAAGCAAATAAGAAATAATTGAGGGTCGTATGAATAAGAAAGCCAGAATTCTGGTAGCAGTTGCCGCATCGTTAGTTGCTATACCTGCTATTGCTTCCACCATGAGCCATGCCTTGAAACCAAAAGAGATACAGTGGTCTTTTAAGGGTGCATTGGGCAGGGTTGATAAACAAGCTGCCCAACGTGGGTTTCAGGTTTATAAGGAAGTGTGTTCTTCATGCCATTCACTCAAACGTGTGGCTTTCCGTAATTTAGCGGATTTAGGTTTTTCAGAAGATGAAGTGAAAACCCTTGCTGCAACGTATAAAGTTCAAGATGGGCCTAATGATGCCGGAGATATGTTTGATCGCCCTGCACGCCCATCGGATCGTATTCCTGAACCGTTTGCTAATGAGAAGGCCGCGCGTGCAGCCAATGGCGGAGCCTATCCTCCTGATTTATCGTTGATGGTGAAGGCGCGTCATGAAGGTGCTGATTATATGTATTCGTTGCTGACCGGATTCCAGCAGCCGCCTGCGGATATGAAAATGAATACAGGCATGCATTATAATCCATATTTTGCAGGTGGCCAGATTGCTATGCCAGCTCCCCTTGCAGAAGGGGCGGTTACGTATCAAGATGGGACCGTTGCAAGTGTTGATCAAATGGCACAGGATGTTGTTAATTTCCTGCAATGGACTGCCGAGCCCGAAATGGAACATCGTAAAAGCCTTGGTTTAAAAGTCCTGCTGTTTATGGCTCTATTCACCATTATGTTCTACGTTGCTAAAGTGCGCGTGTGGTCTAAGGTTAAATAACGTAGCCAAGTAGGGTCAAATCCTGCCATAAACGCTGTGGGGAGGTTTGCGGGGCATTGCTCCAAACTCCCCGCTTCTTGCACCAAGCGCCTCCATCTTCGGCTCAAACGCCGTGCTTTTTCTCTATTGCTGCAAGTGTTGTTAAGAAGCCGCTGGGTCCCCAGCCCAAGTGAGCTGAGGACGATGGAATTTTGTCGTGGCGGAGAACAATGATTATGACCAATAAACTGCTTATTTACGCTTGTCCATGCCAACATAGGTGCGTGGTGTAGCGCCGCAGAATAACTGGCGTGGACGGCCGATTTTTTGCTCAGGATCTTCAATCATTTCTTTCCATTGAGCAATCCAGCCTGCTGTACGGGCTATAGCAAAGAGTACCGTGAACATTTGTGTCGGTATTTTCATCGCACGGTAAATGATACCGGAATAGAAATCGACGTTTGGATAGAGTTTCCGAGAAATGAAATATTCATCACTGAGAGCTATTTCTTCGAGCTTCATGGCAATTTCAAGCAAAGGTGATTGTGCATCACCTGTTTCCTTGAGAACCTCATAGCAGGTTTCACGCATTACTTGGGCGCGAGGATCATAATGTTTATAAACGCGATGGCCAAAACCCATCAGGCGGAAATTATCATTTGGATCTTTAGCTCGTTTGATAAATTCAGGGATGCGGTCAACGCTGCCAATTTCTTCAAGCATGTGGATTACAGCTTCATTAGCCCCACCATGCGCTGGTCCCCAGAGTGATGCAATACCAGCGCCGATGCAGGCAAATGGATTGGCGCCTGTAGAACCAGAAAGGCGTACGGTTGATGTTGAGGCATTTTGCTCGTGATCGGCATGCAGGATAAGGATAGTGTCCATCGCACGGGCTAATACAGGCGATACCTCGTAAGGTTCACACGGAGTACTAAACATCATATGGATAAAATTAGCGGCATAACCAAGATTATTTTGCGGATACATGAAGGGTTGTCCTTCGGAATATTTATAGGCCATAGCAGCCAGCGTAGGCATCTTTGAAATCAGTTGCAATGCTGACAATTCGCGGTGACGGGGATCATGAATATTAAGCTGGTCATGATAAAATGCAGATAACGATGCTGCTGCTCCCACCATGACGGCCATTGGGTGGGCCGATCGGGGAAACGCCTTAATGAGAGAATGGATTTGATCATGGGCCATGGTGTGGCGACGAATATGATCTTTAAACGGTTTAAATTGGTCTTCCGTTGGCAGCTCACCATAATAAAGCAAATAAGAGACTTCCAGGAAATTACTGTTTTTAGCAAGATCGGCTATATCATAACCACGGTAACGCAAAATGCCTTCATCCCCATCAATATAAGTGATGTGTGAACGGCACGATGCGGTTGACATAAAGCCAGGGTCATACGTGAAATAGCCGGTATCCTTATAGAGGTTGCGTACATCAATGACATCAGGACCTTCGGAGGCTGTGTAAATAGGAAGTTTGGCAACTTTGTCGCCAATGGTTAACGTAGCCGTCTGCTGTTGAACATTTGAATCTTTTTCTTTTACTTGTCCTGGCGCTGCGCTCATAACTGTCTCGTGTTTTCAATGAATTTCAAATCATTTTGTGCATTTTCATTTCATGCACAAACTCCCTTAGTCAAGTGTAAGAGAATCAACATCAAACCGCAATGGGTTTATTAAATTGGGTAGGCAGCTGTTTGTCTTTTGAAGCGTTCTAAAGAATTGAAAAAACAAGTGGCTTCCAATCTTAACGATCCATTAACACACTTTGGTGATACTGATTCAACGTCGTTTTGTACAGAGGGGGGATTATGGACTACAGTAAAAGCATGATTGGCGATACATCGGAAGTATTTATTAAAGGCAAATTTACCTTTGCCGATCACCAGGTGTTTCGTTCAATGTTTTCGTTATTGAATCAAAAAGATGTCAGAAATTTGGTTTTTGATTTTAAAGAAACCGAGTTTATTGATTCGGCGGCTTTGGGAATTTTGCTGCTTTTACGTGATGAAGCAGAAAAAGTATCCGTTGGCTTGACCTTGCGCAACCCAAATGGTCAAATCAAGAAAATGTTTAAAGTGTCACGATTTTATGATTTGTTCCAGATTGTGGAATAGATTGGTAGAGGAAATTCTATGCGTCTTCATAGTTATCACGTAGATGACCAGACTATTAAAGCCATTGAAAGCAAATGCACGCGCGTTCAAAAAGAGTTGCCGGGACTTTCTGAAGGTCGTGGTCGGGTGGTTTTGGTTCCGCAAATTACCCAGCGTGATTTATTGCGTTTGTCGCAAATGGCATTCAGCGGTTATGTGGAGGTGGGAGGTGATGCCGATAAAGTATCACAAACCATTAACCAGTCTCTTCAAAATTCGGTGAATAGTATTACGGTTTGCCTGACAACGCGCACGTTTACAGCCATCGATGCTGCTCATGTGCTGATTGATCAATTTGAGGTTGGCTTTGCCTTAAATCCCTTAAAGCGGGAAAAAATAATTACGGCGTTGCATGAAGGTATATTGCGAGGGATTATCTATAATCTTGAATTATGCCCCTGGGCTAAAGAATTATCCGACTTGCCTATCTTTTTTGACATGTTCTACACGCGTATAGCTGATATTGGATATGGTCGAAGAAGAATCACTGTCGTGATCGACGGCGATGCTGAGAATGTTAGCTTCACCGTAGCGATTGATCCTGCAGTTAGGGTAGAAGAAACCGATGATGAAAAACGCGCTCTCATTGAAGCGGTAGCAGACAAGGTTTCTATTTCCAATAATGGGCAGGCTATTACCGCTACCTTTAAAAATCATAATTAATCCAGCAATTGGTGCTTATGCTTCGCGATCTTTCTATTCTTATAGCCAGTCAGGATGACCAGCAGCTTATCCTTATGAAGGAGGCGCTTATTGAAAAAGGCTTTTCCAAGATTTCCATAGCCACATCAAGCAATGAAGCGCTCGACAAACTCTTTGAATACCATGTTGATCTGGTGTTTATCCAATCAGGATTGCCCCAGATTGATTTGGGATTATTTGTTCATCTGGCAAGGCAGCATCGGGATGCAAGAAAGATTGGCATTATCGTTATGTTGTCCCCCGAATATCCAACAAGTGAAAATATATTTTCCTTAGAAGTCGATGATATTATCAACATCATGCCAAGCAAAGAAGAAATAGGCTTCCGTATTGGTAAATATGTTGAAGTCCAAGCCATAGGTGAAGAGCTGGATTACGCCAATTATATGCTGAAAACCGAAAGAAATGAAGCTGGTTATCTACAGGAATCACTCTTGCCTGATGCCGCATTCTTGCAACGGCTTCGTGATGAATATGCTGTTGATATGGGAGTCTATGTTGAGCCTTCAGCCATATTGGGAGGTGACATGTGGGGAGCTCAGACTCTCACTGCAGAAAAATTAGCGATTTATATGGTGGATTTTTCTGGCCACGGAGTGATGGCCGCCATTAATACATTTAGACTGAACACGATTTTGCAAGAACATCCAAATGTAAATGATGATCCAGGCGCCTACCTGACACAGATTAATACATTGCTGTTGAAGATTTTGCCCAAAGGAAATTTTGCTACGATGTTTTATGGCGTTCTTGATATTGCCACTCATCAATTATCCTATGCGTGCGCGGCGTCGCCTAATGCTTTTGTCTGGTATGAGGATAAAGGCCAATGCCGTGTACTTGATGGTTCTGGATTTCCTCTAGGCATTACTGCTTCTGCCAATTATCAGACGCAGCAGATTGAATTCCCTAAAGGCAGTAGCTTAATGCTCTATAGTGATGCGCTGATTGAAACAGAAGACAGCAGGGGTATTTATTTTACAGAAGAAAAAATCCAACACTATATGGAGCAGTTAGTTCATGGAGAACTTAAAGTGACCACCAAACAAGCGCTGGATCTATTAATCCAGCACTTCCAGGATTACTACAGCAAGAAACTGGAAGATGATTTAACCGTATGCTTGTTGCAGCGGAGCTTGTGAACGGTTATACTCATGCAAGAATATTCATCCCATACATTGTCTCAATAGGAAAAACGCTATGTGCGGTATTATCGGAATTGTCAGTAATAAAAATGTAGTTCAGGCTGTTGTGGATGGACTGAAGCGCCTGGAATATCGGGGATATGATTCAGCAGGGGTAGCAACGTCTGCGGGGGGATATCTGGTCAGTCGGAGGATGCAGGGAAAATTATCAGCGCTTGAAGCGTTGCTGGTTCAAGAGCCATTACAGGGAAGTATAGTGATTGGCCATACACGCTGGGCTACTCACGGTGCACCGACCATTAACAATGCCCATCCACATAGCTCGGAGTTGGTATCTGTGGTGCATAATGGAATTATCGAAAATCATCAGGCATTACGGCAGGAATTAATGGCTAAGGGCCATCATTTTAACAGTGATACCGATACCGAAGTTATTCCTTACCTGATTACTCAATATATCAAAGAGGGAAAGTCACCCATCGAAGCGGCACAGGCTGCTTTGGCCCGATTACAGGGTGCGTTTGCTGTGGCGATCCTCTTTCGAGATGATCCAGAATTATTAATTGGCGCACGCCGTGGATCGCCGCTGGCGGTTGGTTATGGTGAAGGCGAAATGTATGTGGCGTCTGATGCCTATGCGCTAGCCCCTTATACCAAACGTTTGTCGTATCTGGAAGAAGGCGATATGGTGGTGGTACGCCGCGATTCGGTGCAGTTTTATGATGCAGCCGGTAACAACGTTCAGCGACAGGTGCGTATGTCATCCGTATCGGGTGACATGGTGGGCAAAGGAAATTACCGCCATTTTATGCAAAAAGAAATCCATGAACAGCCAACCGTTGTTGCTGAAACACTGAGTTATTACCTGCATCCAACCAGTGGTGAAATTGCCCTGCCAGTATTACCTTTTTCACTTAAAGATGTTGATAGGGTAACGATTGTTGCCTGTGGAACATCGTATTACGCAGGATTGGTGGCTAAATACTGGTTGGAGTCGGTCGCTAAAATTCCGGCTTCAGTGGATGTTGCTTCTGAGTTTCGCTACCGATGCCCGCCGCTATCTCCTGGAGGTTTGACTGTTTTCATTTCGCAGTCGGGCGAAACCGCCGATACGCTGGCTGCCTTGCGTTATGCCAGAGAAAATAAACAGCATGTGTTAGTGGTTGTGAATGCGGAAGAAAGCACCATGGCTCATGAGGCTGATGCTGTCTTGCGTACCCTTGCTGGGCCTGAAATTGGCGTTGCTTCCACCAAAGCTTTTACCACACAGATGACCGTACTGGCATGTTTAAGTTTAGCTATCGGTCGCGAACGTGGATCGTTATCGCCTGCTGAGGTAACCGAATACCAACAGGCTTTGGTAGGAATTCCTGCTAAAATGAGTGAAATTCTCAAGCGTGAAGATGAGTTTGTTGATATCTCACGTGCATTAGTGGATGCCTATAGCGTTCTCTATATTGGCAGGGGCACGTCCTATCCTCTTGCGTGTGAGGGAGCGCTTAAATTGAAAGAGCTTTCGTATATCCATGCGGAAGGGATTGCTGCTGGTGAATTAAAACATGGACCAATTGCGCTTATTGATCCCTCGGTACCGGTGATTGTGGTTGCCCCACACGATGCGTTATTTGAAAAAACCCTGTCTAATATTCAAGAAGTCGTAGCGCGTGGCGGCGATGTTATTGCGTTGGTGGATGAGCGCGATGTTTCTGCGTTTGAAGCATTGCCAGTCTGTCCGGTAGTTTTGCCGCAGATGCATGCGTTTATCACCCCGATTGTGTATGCAATTCCGGTGCAGTTGCTGGCATACCACACGGCGTCCTTTAAAGGAACCGATGTCGATCAGCCGCGTAATCTGGCAAAATCCGTGACGGTTGAATAATGTTTATTGAGGACGAGGCGATCGTCCTTTCAACGTCCAAATATGGTGAAAGTTCGGCTGTGCTAGTGATGCTGACCCGTGATCATGGGGTGTTTCATGGGATGGTTAAATATGTCCATTCCAAAAAAAATCGTTCTCTCTACCAGCCGGGTAATCGGCTGCGGATTCATTGGCAGGCCAGGCTTTTGGAACATTTAGGAACCATCAGCGCAGAAATGGTGGAGGACATTGCTTCGTGTGTCCTGGGGGATCATCAAGCTATACATGTGCTTGGTTCGATGGCTGCCTTATTGGCAACCGCATTACCTGAGCGTGATCCTAATCCTGAATTATTTGAAACGTCTTGGGCGTTGTTGAAGGCACTTAAAACACAAAAGCGATGGCCATCTTCTTATGTGGAGTTGGAAATGAAATTATTGCAAGATAGTGGCTTTGGTTTGGATTTAAGCAGTTGTGCTGTAACAGAAAAAACCGATGATTTGGTCTATATATCGCCTAAAACAGGACGTGCCGTCAGCCGTGAAGCGGGCAAGCCGTATCACGATCGATTGCTGCCTTTGCCCCGCGCCTGTATAGACATCTCATGCGCAGATGAATCGCAGGAGCAGTTGCGTGAAGCATTATCCGTGATGGCGTTCTTTTTGACAAAAAATATTTACATGCCACGCAACCGCGAATTGCCGTTGGCGCGGATGCGTCTTCAGGAAATGGTGAAATAATATGAGTAGGCATTTGCAAATGCCGGCTCATTATGGGATACTGGTAGAACTTCACAACAAAGGATTCTTATGCAAACATCTCATATCCCTTTAGCCGTTGCGTACGGTGATGGTATCGGCCCCGAAATTATGGAGGCAGTACTTGATATATTAAGTTACACCCAGGCACCTGTGCGCATTGAAACCATTGAGCTGGGCGAAAAATATTATCAGCGCGGTTATAGTTCGGGTATTCCAAAGGAAGCCTGGGGAATTATTAAACGCACAGAAGGCTTGCTGAAATCGCCGATCACGACGCCACAGGGTAAGGGATATAAAAGTTTGAACGTTACGCTGCGCCGGACCCTTGGTTTATATGCCAATGTGCGCCCGTGCAAATCCTATCCGTTTGTGGATACCAAACATCCCACTATGGATTTGGTGATTGTGCGTGAAAATGAGGAAGATCTCTACGCAGGGATTGAGCATCGTCAAACGGCTAATGTTTATCAATGTCTCAAATTAATTAGCCGCAGTGCCTGTGAACGTATTGTGCGTTATGCATTTGAGTATGCCGTCCAAAATAACCGTAAAAAAGTGACCTGTTTTTCAAAAGATAACATCATGAAAATGACCGATGGTATTTTTCATAAGGTCTATGATGAAATTGCTGTGGAATACCCATCTATTAAATCGGAACATTATATCATCGATATTGGCACGGCACGTTTGGCCACCAGACCGGAAATCTTTGATGTGATTGTTACCAGTAATTTATATGGTGATATTATTTCAGATGTAGCAGCAGAAATTTCAGGCTCGGTAGGGCTTGCAGGAAGCGCCAATATCGGCCCTAACTATGCGATGTTTGAAGCGGTGCATGGATCGGCTCCTGATATTGCTGGCCAGAATATGGCAAACCCTTCTGGTTTATTACATGCACTTATTATGATGCTGGTGCATGTGGGATTGCCGCAACAGGCAACCACCATCCACAATGCGTGGTTACGTACGATGGAAGAAGGTATTCATACCGGTGATATTTATAATGCTAAAACCAGCACTCAAAAAGTTGGAACCAAAGAATTTGCGCAAGCGGTGATTAAGCGTATTGGCCAATTGCCGCAAACATTGCCAGCGGTTCATTATGAAGATGCGCCGAAAAGGGCTAAAGAAGCTCCAACAACTCCGGGTATTACGAACGTATGTACGGGGCCATCGTGTGCCAAAAAATTAGTAGGTATTGATGTATTTCTGGATTGGCAACAAGGTGGGCCGGCCGATTTGGCAAATATGGTTACGCCATTATTGAAGGATCGTTTAAAACTTCAGTTTATTGATGTAAAAGGATTAATGGTCTGGCCAGGCGAAGCCCCTGATAATGTCAATGGGGACCATTGGCGGTTACGTTTTGTCAGAGAAGGCGAAGATAAACATGCTGCCACGGCCGACATCCTTCAATTGCTGAATTCGCTCCATGAAGGCGGACTTGAGTTTGTGAAGACAGAACATTTATATTTGTTTGATGATGAGCTTGGATTTACGTTGGCACAGGGTGAATAGGTTTGAGTTTGTGCGTGACTGCCCGGATATTTCATGAAGCAGTCCATTGCTGATTAATTCTGCCAAATGTGCGGCTGTTTGGTTTTGTTTTTAATAGAATCATTTAATGACAGCATGTTGCCTTCCCACCTTCCCGGCCTTCGGCCACCCCTCCTCTCCGGAGGAGGGTCAGATTCATGCCCTCTTTGGCATGAATCTGGGGTGGTGGGAAGGGGCTCCGGACAGGTATGAGCGCTTGGCCTTCACACCTCCCTTCTCAGCAGAGCCTCAACTGTTTCACCCTGCGCAACCTACTGTTTCGACACCCTTATAGGTCCCTCGGAACTTTTCTATAATCGGGATACGAAGGCTACCGACCAAATCTCTGCGGGACACCCAAATCGAATTTTCTCAATCAATAACATATTGATTTATAATGATATGAGGTTTCAAATCTCAGTAGCCGACTAAAACAAGAAAAAAGCTGCCGCATCTGGTTATGGCAGTTCATTTGTGAGTATATCCTTGGTCAATATTTATTTAAAAAGCACTTAAACTTAATAATAAAATAACCTCTGTATATTAATATTTGTGTATAATTAACAATATTAATAGATCAAATGGCAGATAAAATTACTTCAGAAAATTTAAATGACTTCACTCCTGATGTTCAGTCCGTAGCTCAGTTTCATATGAATCGTGCCCAGCGGTTGGGTAGTGAAGTGTCCCTGCAGAAAGCTGATAATGGTGCGTTGGAGGTTAGTTATTCTAAAAATGGCCAGGCTCAACCTGAATTAAACCGCCAGTATGACAATAAACAATTATCACAGACTGCAGAAAATATCCGTTTTAGCCTGGATAATCCTGAATTAGTTAGTGATTTTAAAGAGTATCAAACGGCACAACATAAGAAATTAGGTCAAACGATCAGTATCTCATTCAGTGATGATCAGCCTGGATTTAAAATGGCGTTTAAAGAGGATGGGAAAACCGTAGGAGAAAGTAATATTGGTTATGACCAAGTGGTTAAAGATGGGCTTAAACAGAAATACATAAAAGCGGCTGGTCGCGCTCGAGCCGAGATAGAGATTAATGAAAAGGAAAATGGCAGTCTGTCTATTAAAGCCTATTATAGAAACGGTGAAAATGAACGCGTTCGTGTGCCCCAATTATCTGCCGAATTTTCTGCAGACCACATTACCAGCTTACAGGACCCTAATAATGCATTAAATGATCCAAAGGCTCTTAGGGAATTCCAAGAGTTTCATAAAGGCGTAGCCAAAGAAAAAGGGCTCACGGCGACCTTTCAGCAGACACCGGATAAATTAGTGGTTGTGAGTTATAAGGATGAAAATGGTAAAATCAAAACCGAATATCAACAGAAATATGAGGCCAAAGAGTTAAGAAATCCTGGTCAAAGTTTTACCAATAAGACCCATCCTGAGATTGTTAAATATCATGAGGAAAAAGCTCAGGAAGATGGGCTCACGGTTTCTTATAAATATGAAAAGGGTAATACCAAAGTGTCTTATACGGATCAAAATAATAAAAGTGTCCGTGAGTTTAATTATACGCCCCAGAGCATGGATGCGGATAATGCATCGCTTATAGGAAAAGAATCATCTAATGCATCGCTTATAAGAAAAGAATCACCGGCACAAAGATCCGAGGCTTTTTTGGAAGAAAAGGCAAAATTAGAAGGGCAGGCAGCGCGCATTGAACAGACCAAGGATGCTTTAAAAGGGTATAAAGCATTTAATCGCCTGAAAACCGAGGGCCGTCCTGTTGATTTTGCGAGCATGAGCGATCAGGATGTGAAACTTATTTATGAGCGTACCGCAGCGAATAACGCGTTTAATATGTTACCGGATACCCATCCCAACTCCGTTTTAAACATTGGTGAAAGGCGAGGAAATGGCGATGAAAAGAATCTCAACGTGGAAAAAATGAGGGAGACCTTAACGGAAATTTTTGATGATCGTATGAAAAAGCCTGATGCCAAAATAACATTTTCACCTATTGATATTGAAACAAAGAAAATTGATTTAATGCTAGGAGAGGCGGGTCGTTACGATGCGGAATTATCAAATTTTGATGGCGACCGCATGAATAAAAGAGAAGCAAAGGCCATATCCAAGGATGAAGATGAAAAATTGAAGGAGTCTATCAAAGCTAATAAAGCTAGTCTTCAGTCGATGGATGGTAAGCTTGTTGAAAAGAACAAGAAACTGGAAGGATCGCGCCAGGAACTTTTTAGCAGCTTAGAAGGACAACAAGGACGCATGGATTATTTAGAAAAAAGCGGCATTGCCAGCCGACTTGGCGTAGAGAAACCAGGTGACGAAAAAGCCTATATTAATCGTATAGGAGAAATCGATAAAAGCCTTATGGCTGAAAAGATTAAACTCGATGAAAATAAAGCACATATGTCTGCGGAAGAAATTGATTTTTCAAAAAGAGGAATTGAATTATTAAATAAACAAAAATATGTTCTTTCAGAAACGATTGATGATAAGAAAACCGGAAGGTTTGATGATGTTCGGCAAGAAAAAGGCGAAGGCAAGTCCGGAAAACCTAAGGAGGTCCTGCATGAAAAAAGAAAAGGCGAAGAATATTCTACCTCCGTTCATCAATTTGCCAGGGTTTCTGTAGAATATGAGCAAATGGCAAAAGAACTGGGGAAAGAACCGGTATTGACCAAACTTCCTGAAGGGCGCGAGCCTAAACCGGTGGCGGCAGCAAAGCAGCCAGACAAGCAAAGCGCATCGCAGGAAGTGGCTGCCAATCCCAATCAACCTAAGGGGGCTTCACAGCAACCTTGGAAAGCGGCGGTTCGATCAACGACCTCTGATGCTAAGAAATCTCCAGCAGCAGAGATAGGAAACAACCGCACGCAACAAAGCGATAGTGCGAAAGAACAAACCAATCCGTTGGAATCAAAAGAATCTAAATCTAAAAGCAGTAAGGTTAAGGAGGCTAATAAGGCGATCAAAAGCCAAATAGATAAAATTACAGATAAACTTCCTAACGGGCTTCAGAATCTTTCACAAGAGGTTAAGCATCAAGTGGATAGGATTAAGAGAGATATGAGAAAAGAGAAATTTTCGGCAACGGATGCGCACGTTAAGTCCAATGCCACTGAAGTTAAGTCGACTGCGAAGAAGTCTTCTGCTAGTAGATGAGGTCGAACCGCCTAATCTTTTTCTGAAGCAAGATTGAGCCTTCCATGATGGTAGACGGCCATGACATCACCATGGATGCCCATGATGATATCAACATTCTTTCCAGCCAATTACAGGCCGGGCATGATGTGATCCTCAACAGTGATAATAACATTAACCTGCTGGCACTGAATGCCGATAACAGTTACGCCGAATCGCATAAGATGAACAGCATTGTATGAAGAATGGCATCACAAAACCACCGGTATTTCTGGTCCGGCAGCGACTGCGATTGCGTTGGCTGTTGCTGTAGCCACCGGTGGTATGGGCGCTCCTATGGTCGGTGCGGCAAATGGGACAATGACAGCGGCGATGGCTAATGCTGGGTTTTCTACGTTGGTAAGCCAGGCAGCAGTCGCCCTTATCAATAACAAGGGTAATATTCTAGGTGCTTTAGAGGATATGGGTTCTTCTGAACATTTAATCCAATTAGCAACATCCATTGTGGGTGCGGGTATCACCGCGGGTATAACCAATGCTGCCGGATTAAGTAATGGTGTTAACGCATCGCTCCCCAGCAAAATAGGCTATAACGTTACCAGTTCTGTTGTTGGCAATACCGTCAGTAATGCGCTGCATGGAGAAAACCTGCTGGATGGTTTGGATAAATCGGTATTAGAAGGTGTTGTGACCTCATTTGCGCAAGAAGCATCGCAATATATCGGCAGCGAATATAAAGACAGTATCTTAAAAAATGGTGGTGAAACACCTGATGCGTTTTTAGCCCAAAAAATTGCCCACGGTTTAGTGGGGTGTGCAACAGGTGCTATTTTAAGCCAGAATTGCCAAGCAGGTTCTGTTGGCGCCATAACGGCAGAAACGGTGGCTGATCTTTTATCCTATTCTGAAATGCAGTCTTTGTTGAATGACCCCAACATGGATGCCAAAGCATTTGCAGATGGAATGACAAAGATTGAAGACAATGCTGAATTAACTGGAAAACTAACCGCAATTGGGGTGGCGTTAGCCACAGGGGAAGATTCCAACGGCATCTCAACCGCTAGCAGCGCGGCCAACACGGCTATTGATTATAACCTGATCCCATTATTGGTTGGAGTCGGATTGGTTGCATTATCAGCGTACAATGTTTATGATGCCTATAAGACAAACGGTGCCTTAGGAGCTTTAAAAGCCGCCGGAGTAGAACTCGGTATGTACATGGTTGGTGGCGTACTAGTCAAAGGATTCATGGTAGCTGGCAAGGTCTATAAGGCTACACAAGCGGGTGAAGCGTTCGCTGCTTGGCTCGGTAGTGATTCAGTTACGGCTAAGTTTGTTGCTCAGTTTGTTAGTAATGGAGAGGAGACAACAGGTAGGGTAGTTGGTGAAATTTCCAGTACATCAGGTAAAAACATCATCTCTGGAACTATAAGGGTTGGTGATGATTTTGGAAAACTTGGAATTGCCGTTGAAGACCCTCAAATTGTTATTACAAGCTTAGATAAAGGAGGGCATTTTCTATCAGCACAAATCAATCGAGGCGTTAAGGTAGAAGACATTTATAATACGATTAAAAAACCAACTCTGGTATTTGAGCAAGCAAATGGCAGGTATCTTTATTTAACCCAAACCACAGCGGTTGTTATTAGTGATTCTGGTAAGCTCATAACAACGTATGGCAGCAATCTTTTTGATGCTTCAATAAAAAATATAATTAATTTGGCTAAGTGATTTTATGAACAATGAGAATGATATAAAAGCAGCTCGGTGGCTTTGCCCTCTACTTAAAAAAGAAATAAATGAAGGAACATGTCTTGATATTAATTATCAAAGATTAGAATTATTTAAAAAGGATATTCTAAAAGATATTATGAAAGAAAAAAGATATACACTATCCGATGTTAATAATACGTGTGAAAACTGTCCAAATCTCCCCCTATAATAGTATTACATGGTGATCATCGCACCCATTACGCCAAGAAACGAAGCAAGGAATGTATCCGTCGACATCAGCACAATCTCACTAATGCCGCGCATCATATCGGTTACTTTATTGGAAAGGCTACCGGCAAAATTATTTTGAAAATAAGTATAGGAATGTCCTTCCAGATACATCAGCATTTGCTGCTGGATATCCCGCCTCAGATTCGGCAGTAATTTAAGCACTATATAATCGTAGAAACGAAACGTTACACCAATCATCACAGACAGACCTATATAAGCACAGACAGGACCAATCACCGCATGAGGCAAGTGCTACAGGTCGTTTGAATATTGGGTTACGGTATCGATCAATAATTTTAGCACATAAGGCAATAGCGAGACATGCGTCGCCCACGAAAGAGCAACCATAAAAAGTCCGCCCAAATACCATTTATAGGGCTTCATGAAATGAAGAAAAAAGGGAAATAAACGTTTGGGTAGTGCTTCCATAAGAATGCCTCTAAGCCTTTGGTTTTACTTGATTTTAAGAAAGAATGGTTTATAATTAGCCATAGGTAGGGGACACCACGTAAGTGGCGTCCCCGGTTAGTTAGAATGACTTCAGAGTTTTTAATATCTCTAAAATCAGTCTTAGTAACAGCAAGGCTAGCTTCAATAGCCTTGCTGTTCTTTTTTGAACTGGTTCTGACATAAGTTTTTCCTATATCTGATTATCCAGCCCTGCCAAGAGGCAAAGACTACGGCTTAGCCATAGACCTATGGTCCTGCAAAGCAGGACACCTGTGGAACATCCACAAGTGGAAAAAACTTATCATATTTGTATTTATATGCAATGCATTTAAATTATAAAAAATATTTCATGCAAATATACCAACCACAGGATTTACTATATTTGTCAGGATGATCCGCTTCAGCGAAGTATGCGAATGATTTGATCTTCCGTGTAACGCTTTTTCATAGTCTGCTCCTTTTAGGTTAAAGTTAACAGACTCTACTTTTTTGTGGACCAATTTTTGGGGAGCACGTCATGTGCGGTTTACTTTTATTGCGTGAGATTGAGGGTGGCGAAAATACCTCAGATGATTCTGCTTATTGCAGGAACAGGCGGTACGCCAGGTTATTGGTTTCATCTACATAATGAAAAGCTAGGGTTTTAAGGAAATCCTGAAAAGCTTGTTTCTCGCTCTCGGGCACTTGCATGCCCACTAAAATCTTACCATAGTCGGCGCCTTGATTACGGTAGTGAAATAAACTGATATTCCAGTTTGGATGCATGCTGGAGAGAAAGCGCATTAACGCACCCGGACGTTCAGGAAATTCAAAGCGGTATAATTGTTCATTACCGGCCATGGGGCTTCTGCCGCCAACCATATAACGCACATGCTCCTTCGATAAATCGTCATCTACTAAACTGATGGTGGCAAACCCATATTCTGTGAACAGAGTGCTGATATCGGCGACTTCACTGTGGTTTTCGGTAGCTAGGCCAATAAAAACATGCGCCTCCTTTCCGTGTGAAATACGGTAACTGAATTCGGTAACACTGCGCTGGCCGATGATTTCGCACATGCGTTTTAAACTGCCATGCTCCTCGGGAATGGTAACAGCAAATAGAGCTTCGCGCTCTTCGCCAACTTCTGCGCGTTCGGCAACAAAGCGTAAGCGGTTAAAATTCATATTTGCACCACAGGTAATGGCAACCAGCGTTTGGTCTTTAAGTTTGTGCGTGATGGCATATTGCTTTAACGCGGCAATCCCCATAGCGCCGGCGGGCTCCATTATTCTACGGGTATCTTCAAAAATATCTTTAATAGCAGCGCAAACGTCATCGGTATCAACCAAAATAAAATCATCCACCAATTCACGGGTCATTCTAAATGTTTCTTCACCTACTAGCTTGACGGCCGTGCCATCAGAAAATAATCCAACATCTGTGAGCTGTACGCGCTTGCCTGCTTTGACCGAGCGCACCATGGCATCGGAATCGGTCATCTGCACGCCAATAATTTTAATGTCAGGTCGAACCGCTTTTATATAAGCGGCGACGCCAGAGATCAATCCACCGCCGCCGATGGCCACGAACACTGCATGGATAGGGTGTTGGTGCTGGCGAAGAATTTCCATGCCAATGGTTCCCTGTCCTGCGATGACATCGGGATCATCAAAAGGGTGGACAAAGGTGTAATGGTGTTTTTGTTCAAGTTCAAGTGCGTATAGATAAGCATCGGAATAACTGTCGCCCTGTAATATGACTTCACCGCCCAATGAACGCACGGCATCGGATTTCAACTTCGGCGTCGTCACGGGCATCACAATCACAGCTTTACATCCCAAACGCTTTGCACCCAATGCAACGCCTTGGGCGTGGTTGCCTGCGGATGCACAAATCACACCACGGGACAATTGCTCCTGCGAAAGCTGGGCCATTTTATTGTAGGCCCCGCGTAGTTTAAAACTGAAAACGGGCTGGACGTCTTCGCGTTTAAGCAAGATAGTGTTGCCTAAACGTTGTGATAATTTAGGGGCAATGTCTAATGGTGATTCAACAGCGACGTCATAGACTTTGGCTGTTAATATCTTTTGCAGGTAGTTCATTAATACTGTGTTCATCCATAGGCTCCAGGATGTATTTATCCAACGCATCGCTGCTATCTTAGCGTATTCAATTAAAATTAGGTAAGCAAAAATGACTAACCGGACATATCGTCCATCCTGACCCTTGGCTTCCCCTCTTATTTAAAGAAGGGAAGCGCTCCTGTATGTGTCATTTATCTTAGTGCGATACAACCAATTTTATGGGATGATTCAGATGCTTCCTGTGTCAGCAGATGGTGCCATTTTTTGCCATGCAACACATTCATAGCGACATCCGTTGCGGGTTGGCATGGGGAAGAGTTGTCTTGCCTGTCGATACGGTGAAGTAAGTTATGGTGCAATTTTTCACCAAGGATTAATTGTTGTCCAGGCCAAAGAGGAAAGCGGTTAGTATCGCGTATAGTGTCGATTTTGCCCTCCCTCGTTGCTTTGAGGAATTCATCAACACTGCATGTCCCAAATGCTTTATTGACGGTGCCATCGCTATTGAAAAGTAAACGATAAAGTTTGAGTGTGGCTTCGAGATTTGTCGTATCCGTGACCCTTTCAAAGGTTTGTGCAAGTCTAAATGCGGTTAGTAATTGTTTGGCTGCGTTTAATACCTGTGCTTCTTCGCCCAGCAACGCGCCAATTTGTGAATCACAATCACCTTTACCTAATCCGCCTTCGATAATGGTGATACCCGTACGCTGCGCGATATCTTCACTGACGCCGTTATACCACATACCAGTACCAAACCAAGATGGGGTGGCCGTGCCTTCGGGTAAACTCACATGTTTAGAATTGATTCGAAAATGAGTCACGCGTTGGTGGGTGAGTTCATTTAGTCGGCTGATATCTGTTTCGGTCAGACCAAAAAGGTCCATTAACAAGGATTGCGGTGTTTGACCCTGGCGAAACGCAGTTAAATGCGTATTCAGTATGGGTAAAGAAATGCGTTTGCCGGTGATTAGCTCAAGGACTTTTTCTGTCACACCATGTTCAACTTGAATGCGGGTGTTGACTTCCAAAATCATCACTTCTTCGCTTTCGGGCAAGACCAACATCTCTAATGTGCCAAGGCCATTATACCCATCAGCAGCTAGTTTCTCGGCAATATCTTGGGCAGCCTTATTGATTTTTGAAATCAGTTCGGCAGAATAATCACCTGTGATGACATTCATTTCAGCAAATTTCTGTTTATCAATTTGCGCGGTGCAGTTTCGAATCCCTAACGTAATTGCCTGGGCATTGGTAGCGGCAAACTGTACTTCAATGTGGTGAGAATTCCCACGTAAGCAGCGTTCGGTTAAAACCTGGCCATCGTCAAACAGATGTTCGCCATCACGTATGGTTTGATAAACCGTTTTAACATAAGAGTGATAATTATCGTCAGGGAGGAGTGAGCCATCATATTTAAAATTATAAATGCCTCGTCCACCGCCACCGGCAATGGCTTTAACCATGACATCACCCCCCATTTCCAGGACTTCCCGGAAATAGCGAGTATATGGCTCATGAAGGCGATGGGTATCACAAAAGCCACTTTCGATATAGTCGCTTAGTTCTTGGGTAGTTACATTGTCGTTTTTAATATATTTTGGGTTAAAGTCAGGCGCAACCTGGGCGACTAAATCGCGGAAACTTGCTTTTCCACCAGCTTGTTTCATTGGCCTACTTGCTGGACCAGCAAACACAATATCATCATCGGCTACTTCGTCTTCCATTCGCTTAACGAAATCATCTTTCTCTGATAAAAATCCCCAGCCAGGATGAAAAACAATGGTCTTCATTGGATTTGCTTTGGCCAGTTGTTTAAGTACTCCAAGAATTTCATCCTGGTTGGTATAACTGGAAACTTTAATGGTTGTGCCGTCTTCAGCATGCTGGATGATGGGAGTGGTAATGTCGCCTGGAGTATATAATACCCGCACATCATAGCCATATTGTTTAAAATCGCCCAGAAGTTTTACGGCGCAACCTGAACGGTTGCCAATGACATGAATAGCGTTATTATTGTCATGGCCTGCACGTTGTCTGAGAGTGAGTTGAGCGGTGTGATAGCCTTGTTGTGCTTGCTTGGTTAGAGCAGGTTTGGAAGCCGGCGTTTCAGAAGATGATTCGGGCTGTTGTCCGATTTGTGCAATCCTATTGTTTACCTGCTGAATGTGATCGTCAAGCCGTGCAAATTCGCCTTTAAAAAAGGCATCTATTTTTTCTGGGAGTGGCGATCTTTGTTGTGCATGATCCGCATGTTCAATTAATTTCATATCCTGAATGTCGTTTTGCTGGAATTGAATGAGCGGTTTTCCAATGCTCACATTATCGCCCTTTTTCACTAGCACATTAGACACAACCTGGTTTTTGTCGGCCCGTGCTTCAAGCTGCATTTTCATGGCCTCTATCGTATAGAGCAAATCGCCTGCTGATACGCTTTGGCCTGGCTCAACATGTACCATAATGATCTGTCCAGGCATTTTTGAACAGGAAGTGGCGCTTTCAATTTCTTTTTTCACTTCATCGATGATGCTTGATATTTCATGCTGCAACAGAGAGGGAGCAATAGCAGGATTCATTCTTGTTATGATCGCAACCAGATAAGATCTAAAAAATGCTAAGGCATTATCAATTCGTTGCCCTTGAGGGAATAGAAACTGAGTGCCGTGTAGTGATAATGAGTCATTGACCCACCCCTTTTGCTGTTCATAAAGGGTGTGTATAGCCTGAATGAATGGCCCTTTTAATGCAGCGGCATTGGGATGGCGACCTTCTGCCAAGCATAATTCTAAAAGAGAGCCGGCCATATGATAGACATCTTCCTGATGATTATGGGCATAGTCTAAGACGGAATATTGAATATCCAATCCCTCCTTTGCCAGCAATAAGGCTGTATTTTCCTTTGTTTTCTCTAAATCCTTTTGGCTCGATACCCATTGTTGACGAACGAATTCCACGCTGTCAGGTTCGCTGCTTAAGCCTTTTTGGAATTTGCTAAGTGCGCGGTTATACTCACTGCGGTTTGCATAAAGAGAAGGATCCGGTTCGTGGAACCAAGGTCGCATGACCCGATGGGTGTATTCGCCATGTCCCAATATGATAGCGCAAAAAATGCCGCTGTTGATGGTTGTTTCCTTCAGCTCGTCAACGAGCTGGTCAATCTGAAAGGCCTCGCAATCGAGTATCTGTTGTCCGTGTAGAGACGATAAGGCTTCAACGGCACGAGTAGTCCATTGGGGATCTTTGATACCATCTGGCTTTTCATGGGTAACATTACATTTATTAAGACAGGCTAAGAGCTCCGCCAGTTTCTCTTGTTCATTGCCTGGAGTGATTGCTTTTTGAAGGATGGAGAGTGCCTGAAGTGGTGTTGGTTTAATGAAGCCGTCTTCTTGCAGGCGTGTAACGACTTGTCTTGTTGGGGGCAGCGATGAAACGAGTCCATCTGTCAATAACCCCTCACGTAATGGTAGGGCGGCTCTAACAACGTGATGGACGGGCGAAGGCATCTGCCCTTTAAGAAACTCTTTAACGACATCAGTTAAGCCCTTTAGGAAATAAGTGGATACTTCTTCGTCTGTCAATAGTGAAATAACTTTGTTATTTAATGTGTTAGAATCCTTGCCCTTTTGCAGAAATCCCTGTTGGATCATGTTTTTCAGAAGGTTTAATGCGGCAATTTGTTTGTTTTGAAAACCAGGTGTTACGGCAAAAGGATTTCCCATTAAACGACCAACTGCAATGAGAGCATGGCCGGCCAGCTTGACGGCTTCGTCATGAGAAAGTCCTAGTTGATCAGAAATTCCAGCCGCCTGTACTGCGCTTTCAAAACTGGCAAGCCCACCTCCTGGAATTTTGAAGAATCTTAAATCCTCACCGCTGAGGTTAACCTGGACGCGCCTTACCCGGTAAGCATCCATTAGTTGGTCGGTGATCTCACCTATTTCGGCAAGCTTGATCTGTTGTTCTTCCGTTAGGCCAAGATATATATTATAGGTTTCTTTTAACACGTTGCATACATCAAGCGTGCTAGCGAAACCGGTTTCAGTCCCACGTCTTTCTACGGTATCGATGGCAATGGGCCAGTCTTGCTCGTGGCACACATGGATTGCAGCTGCATAGGCGTCTGCAGCAAGGCCGGTATCATGCAGATGTAAGCCAAGCTTGGTCGTAAGGCCTTCTTCTTTGAAACGGCTAATAATCTTTGAGAACAGCCGCGCAGATGAGGTGGAGTCCAGTTCGCCTGCCATATCTTTCAGGCTGATCCTGAATGCATGCTCAGGAATGTTATATTGTTCTGCAAGTTTGGCTGCGGCCACGACTTTTTCAATGTAGAATTCGTCTGGGTACGGGTTAAAATCTTTTTGCAGCGGATCGCACTCCGCCCCATTTCCGTAAGGAATGGCGACTTCAATGCTTATTGGAAAGCCGTGATTGCGAAGCTGGGAGACCATGTGTACTGTTGATTCTACTTCGCCTATGACTCCTTGGGAGTCGAATGCCTTAATGCGCAATAATTCAGGGTTGTCACTTTTTAAATGGGAGCCTGCGGTATTTTCAGCAAGCTGGGTGAGGATAAATTGGATTTCTTCCAGGCTTTTGGGACCAAGATTAAACCCGTTAGCGCCACGAAAGAGTGGCCGTTGTGTACAATCAGTGGCGGCCTGGCGAACCTGGCGCATGACTTCGAGTGCATCCGTGTTGCGAAAAACTAAATCTACCTGCGGTTGGGCTCCTCCTGTTTCGATGGTACCAAAGGCAACCATTCCACTCGGGGATTTTAATTGGCTTAAGCTGTTCAAACGTGCAAACATCTCGAGTGCATTTGGGTCATTGAGCGGAATGCGGTTTCCGTAAAGCCCCTGACTGCAATCTCTAAAAACATTAATAACCTCTACTGAAAACTTTCCCATGTGAATATCCCATCGTCTAAAAATTGAACCGCGCCGTTTTTAACGTATTTGTGACAGCAAAGCAACTGGAAGATGGTTAATAAATTTTATTCAATTAGAGATTGAATAAATTTAAAGATAGATGAGATAAATAGATCATCAATAATCCTCTATCATAATGCAAAAATAGGTGATCATTCCAAGTGGATTCAAGGCAAATTTCTGCTTTTATTTTTTATTAAAAGTTGATTTTAATAATTCAAATTAAGGTTTCATGGAATGCTAAATAATTGTCACAATAGCCTTGAAAATTATTTTTGAATCGAGTAGAACTCCGTCACAAAATTTTCATATTTAGGAGGGACATCGATGACAAAATTAAATTTTAATGAAATGACTGCGGATGGGATTAATCATCAACTGATGAGTCTGTTAAACGAGGCTATTGGTGCAGAAGTAGTTGCACTTGATAACGCATTTAGAAAGTTAAGAAGCCCTCAAGAGAAGCATGAATTTATTGACCGGCAATTTTCTGAAAACGGATATCAATTTGAACGCTGGATGCGCTATTGCTGGTTGAGAATGGAGTTGACGTATTTGGGCAATCAAAAGGAGCTGCATAATGCTATTAAAGGTGAACGTCAACGATGGAAACAGAATGAATCGGGGACACCACTCCCTTATTCGATCGCCAGTACGATTGCCCAGGCGAAAGAGCAAGGTGCACCATTTGAGGATGTGTTACACCACATCGCGGCCTTACGTTTGTGCGTGGTAAACACGGAACATCCAACAGATCCTATGTCTCAGCATGCACGCGATATCCTTGCTGATATTGCTAAACAAGTGGAATATGGTGAAGATGCCGAATATGGGCTGATGGACAACGTGAGAGCGTTACTGAATGTCGACTCCATCCCCCATTCGAAACGCACCATCGAAGAAGAAGTGAATCGTGGAATAAAAGTGATTCAACCACTATTTGAATCCCTGCCGAAAACCGTGAAAGAAGTACACCGTGCGCTTAAACGCTATTATCCAGAAGCATACAAAGACAATATCGAATTAGTATGGAAATCGCTGGAAGGTAATGGCAATCATCATGCCTTTATAGAAGATGCGTCATGGCCTGGGTTTGATGCCGATGGTAATACGAATGCAACACCGGAAGAATTATTAAATGCTATCAGGATCCATCGTTTGCGAGCCGTAGAGCGTTATAAAATCAGAATTGATGAAGTGATAGAAGGGCATGAGAAAATTAAAACTGATGCGCAGGAGACGCTCATTGGTTTCATTTTTGATTATGCTTACAGCGTTTCAAACGATAAGCGAAAAGAAGTAAGAAGTAACTTTAAAGCGTGGATGACCCACCATCAAGACAGTCAAAAAAATATTGAAAATTATGAGGCGATGAAGAATTACCTTCAGACCGGTGGCGTGAAAGAGAGTTTTGTTTCTGAGATGATACAGTGTTGCGATCAATTAATCGCATTACAGAAATTCAGAGGCGATTTTGAAAAATTAAAAAAGGAACTGGATACCTATCGTACCAATATTTTAAGTGACTCCAATCGTATTTATATTGGGGAACATTATGCGGTTAACTATTTTATTCAGAAATATGCGACGCTGGTTGCAGAAAACAAAAGCCTGCTTGATCAACATGAAAAGCTTGCGTGGGATGTGCGATTGTTGGGAGTGCAGTTGCGCAGTTATGGGCTTACCCTGGGTAAAGGGCATATTCGTCAAGATTCTGGAGAATTTAAAAATACCTGGAATGCCATCATCGGCGATTTAATTACGCATAAAGAATTAGGGCATAATCGTTTATTAGAACCATTTAGGGTGCGTGCTTATAACCATGTTGAGGCGAAGTTGCGTTCTCATTTTCATCAGCAACTCTTGTCTGGCTCTGATGAAGCGAATCAACTTCTGGATCAAATTTATAAACTTTATAATACTGGCCAGTATCTCAATGGAGATAAATATAAAAATCATCCAGATTTCAAAGTGGTGCGCCGTGAACTTCACCGTATGGAAATTGCCGTCATGCACCATGATATGGTGGATAATTTGATTATTTCCAATACCAGTAATGTATCAAGCATTGGCGAGGTAGAATCACTACGTGAGATTTTTATCCACGGTGGTCATTTACAGGAAAAACGTGATCATATGCCTCGGGTAGTCCCGCTGCTTGAAGAACGCGAAATCCTGGCTGAGTATGAAACATTGCTGTCGGATGCGATACGCGCGCGCATTGCACGAGAGCTTGTCAGATTTAAAGATCATGAAGCGGTAAAGCCAGTCATTGAGACGCTTCAGCTGAACCAAGACGCAGCCATTCAAACTCACTTTTTAACATTATCCCGTGATGGTTATAAAGAGCTTTTAGCACTGCACAGCGACTTAAAAGCTTTCCTTGCTGCACGTATTGAAATGGAGGTGATGCTTGGCTATTCCGATCCAGAAAGGGTATCAGGGATTGCTGAACTTCCCCATATTAAAGAAACGGAAGAAAATATTTCACAGTTAATCGCTGATTTTGGTGTGAGTGAGCGCCGATTCAAAGGACCAGGCAGTGATGCCAACCGGGGAGGCGAAGGTATGGTGTCGGGCAAAATGACAAAGCAGGGCGATGGACGAAGCCGCCGCCTGGGAACGCCCCGTTCTGCAAAATATTTTCGCTCAGAGCAATTTGCACTCACCTTTGTCGAGAAAACATCGCAAAGAAATACGGAAATAACCTTACTTGATAAGGAAACCAAAGCACTCATTGAACAATTAAGCCAGATAGGAACTCAGCGCTATGAATTTGTCCATAATGCTAAAGGCGGGCTTGGCAAAATTCTCGGGTATTTATTTGCTCAGACAAACTGGTTGGTGACTCTGGGTAATTCGAGTTCTAGGGCAACGCAACGTGGTATCAGAGAAGGCAGCGGCGACCGTACCGCTTCGGTTCAGACCAATGGAGATTCGCCCATTGCTTATGTTGATCCTGCGAAGCCACGCGCAATTACTGCTACCCAGCTCAAAGATATTATGCGTGATAATATGCATTTAATATTGGGATCAGTGCTCTCCTTCATAGAGCTAGAAGCCCAACGGGAAGGATCAGTAAAAAAGGTGTATGATGCATCTTCTGCTGTTCGTGATATGTATCATAAAACGCTGCTTGGTCTTGCCCGTTCGGATATGGAATTTCTGAGCTATTCGATGTTTCATGCGTATCCAGCAATCCTAAGTCATCTTACGGATCCAGTCGAACGAGCGCGTTATGCTGAAGAGGCTCGTACCTTAGTGGATACGCATTTCACTAAGGGTGGCTTGAAAGATTTAAGAATGGAAGACTTGATGAAAGATAGGGATGGCCAACTGGCTGCAACGGAGATGTTGGCAAAATTAGTTGCTTTATTATGGGTAGAGCGTGATCGCGGGCTTGAACAATTATTTGAGCTTAATAAACAACTATTTCCTCAAAAACAGCCACCTGAACGTTGGGGGCGTCCATCTGATATTTTATACCCATTTGAAAAGCTACAGAAACAGGAAAAAACCCTTGCCAAACAACTGGATCCAGTTAGTTATGCTGTGTCGCATGTCATCGCTGATGTGAGGGAGGGAAAGAAACTGGATCAAACTATTCCGGGTCTCAATGGCAGCCATAAGGAACATCAGCAACACTCTGAACTAAGTGGGGTTGCTTCGATGTTAGGTGATTTAGTTTGTGCAGCAGCGGCAGGCCGTGCGCTTCCTCCTTCGTTTTATTCACCACTTCTGTTGGATTGGCAAAAATCTGAGGTTAACAGGTAGGCAATAAAAAAGAAGGGAGTGTTAGAAAAATCTAACACTCCCTTTGCATCATCATGACGTGTATGCATAAAAATATCTTTAGGTAAAAGGGGGGGGATAGGTATGAGAAGTCATGTTCCGGTCGCTCATCCTCTCTAACCAGATTTCTTCATAATCAATCCGCATCATTCATGTGAGCAGTGAATAAACCGTGGTTTGTCGATAAAAAATAATTTATAAGAACATGTTCATTTGGCAAAACAGGGAGAAAAGCCTATGGATATTTCATCATTCGCCATCAGAAAAGCTACCGCAACGGACCGACCCGCAATTTGGAATATTTTCCACGAAGTAGTGAAGGCGGGAGATAGCTATACGTTTGATCCCGCTATTTCAGAAGAGGAGGCCATGGCCTACTGGCTAGGTACAGACAAACAGACCTATGTGGCTGAAATAAACGACCAGATTGCGGGAACCTACATCCTCAAATCTAACCAGCCTGGCCTGGGGTCGCATGTTGCCAATGGCAGTTACATGGTGGGTGGACATTTCAGAGGGCTTTCGGTTGGAAGGAAATTAGGGGAGCATTCTTTAATAGAAGCACGAAAGATGGGCTATCTTGCCATTCAGTTCAACATCGTCATCAGCACCAACACCCCCGCCGTGGAATTGTGGAAAAAATTAGGTTTTAACATTGTTGGTACCCTTCCAGATGCGTTCTGGCATCAGGGACTTGGGGCATTTGTCGATGCTTATGTGATGTATCGGAAGTTGTAGGTGAGTGTGTGAAGGAAAATCCAATAACCCGTGTTTCGCTTTTTACCTGAAAAGGAAATAGAGAATTTTTCCAGAAACGTTTAAATAATTCTAGCATGAGGTTGGAGTGGTTCAAACTTTTCCTGCTTCGCTGAAGCTACGCAGGATTACGCAGGATTACGCAACACCCTGCATCGCAAAACCTTCAACGGGCAAAGCCCTGCGAAGCTTTAGCGAAGCAGGGTGGCTGGGGCGGGAGGATTCGAACCTCCGCATGACGGTATCAAAAACCGTTGCCTTACCACTTGGCGACGCCCCAACAAATAAAAAAATGCTTAGTGGGATTACCACTATAATCGAATGCGAATCTTAATACAATACCTTCGATAAAGAATCAAGTGCTTTGCCCCATCGACTGCATTTTTATCCAGGAAAGGAAGGCGGAATGGCCTTCCTGTATGGGCAGAGCAACGATACACGGGCACTCATAGGAGTGAAGATCGATCACGCGTTGCTCGAGATCGCGATAGGATTTTGCGGTAGACTTCAGGATCAAAACCGTTTCTTCCGTTTGCTCCATCGTTCCCTGCCACTCGTAAACAGAAGTCGCTTGCGGCAGAATATTAGCGCAGGCGGCTAATTTTTCCTGAATAACGCTTCTGGCGATTAACAATGCTTCCTCTTTTGTCGGCACTGTAATATAAATAAGATACGCTAAATGTTCTGGTGGGTATGCCATATGATGTTCCAGTATGTAGTTAAACGACTGCTGTTAATGATACCAACGCTGCTGGGTATCATGATACTAAATTTCGTAATTGTCCAGATCGCTCCTGGAGGCCCCATAGAAAGGGCAATTTCAATCATGAAGGGGCATAATGATGGAGCATCAGCACATATTTCGGGAGCCAGTTCGGACTCGTCGTCTGCACCTTCGGTACAAGTGCAATCCGTGAATGATACCTATCGCGGTAGGCAGGGAATTGATCCTGAATTAATCGCCGAACTGCAAAAAATGTATGGGTTTGATAAGCCAGCTTCAGAGCGGTTTTGGAAGATGTTGAAAGGCTATGCCCAATTTGATTTTGGTCAGAGTTTTTATCGTGACACGTCGGTGATCGCCTTGATCAAAGAAAAATTACCTGTTTCGATCTCTATTGGCATGAGCAGTACCTTGCTTATTTACCTGATTGCAATTCCACTGGGTATTGCCAAGGCCCTGCGCGATGGCAGCCGTTTTGATGTATGGAGCACGGTGGTGACCACGGTAGCCTATGCGATTCCAAGCTTCTTATTTGCGTTGTTACTCATTGTGCTGTTTGCTGGGGGCAGTTTTTGGCAGATATTCCCGCTGCGCGGGCTTACGTCTGAAGGCTGGCATCAAATGGGGTTGGGGATGAAAATACTGGACCTCATCTGGCATATTGCCCTACCGGTGATGGCCATTGTGATTGGCGGTTTTGCTACGCTGGCAATGCTGACCAAAAATTCGTTTATGGATGAGATAGGCAAAGCTTACGTGGTGACAGCCAGGGCAAAAGGATTGACGGAAAAGCGCATTTTATATCACCATGTCTTTCGTAATGCGATGTTGATTGTGATTGCTGGTTTTCCTTCAGCCTTAATTGCTGCCTTGTTTACCGGGGCCTTGATGATTGAAGTGATTTTTTCGCTCGATGGCTTAGGGCTGCTAGGCTATGAATCGGTGATTAATCGCGATTATCCGGTGGTGTTTGCCACATTGTTTATCTATACATTGATAGGCTTGTTAAGCAATTTACTGGGTGATTTAATGTACAGGGTTGTTGATCCGCGTATTGATTTTGAAAGCAGGGCATAAGAGTCGCGTATGAAATTTTCTCCACTGACACAGCGTCGAATCGCTGCCTTTAGATCCAACCGTCGCGGCATGATAAGCCTATGGGTGTTTGTCTGTTTGTTTGGTTTGGCGCTGGTGGCAGAGCTGATTGCAAATGATAAACCTGCCATGGTGTATTATGAGGGAACATTTTATTTCCCTATTGTTAAAACCTATGCTGAAACCACGTTTGGCGGCGAATTTGAAACAGAAGCCAATTATCAGGATCCTGCCGTCAAGGCGCTGATCAAGGAGCATGGCTGGATGATTTCGCCGATTATTCCTTACAGCTATCAGACCATTAATTATGCGTTGCCTAAACCTGCGCCAACACCGCCTAGCGCGCAAAATTGGTTAGGGACCGATGATCAGGGGCGCGATCTCCTGGCGCGTTTAATTTATGGATTTAGAATTTCAGTGTTGTTTGGTTTGATCCTTACCCTCGTTAGCTCCCTAGTTGGTTTATTTGCTGGAGCGATTCAAGGATTTTATGGCGGTTGGGTGGATTTATCCTTCCAGCGTTTTATGGAAATCTGGTCGGGTTTGCCGGTATTATACGCGTTGTTGATTCTTTCAAGTTTTGTAGCCCCTGGCTTTTGGTGGCTGCTTGGCATTATGTTGTTATTTAGCTGGATGAGCTTGGTTGGAGTGGTGCGCGCAGAATTTTTGCGGGCACGTAATTTTGATTATGTTAAAGCAGCAAGAGCATTGGGAGTGAAATCAGGACGAATTATGGTGCGGCATGTCTTGCCCAATGCGGTGGTGGCCACATTGACCTATCTGCCGTTTATTTTAAGTGGCGCCATTACGACGTTAACGGCACTGGATTTCTTAGGTTTGGGAATGCCCGTAGGTTCGCCCTCGCTGGGTGAGATCCTGTCCCAGGGAAAAGAAAATATTCAAGCTCCCTGGCTAGGGATTACTGGCTTTGCTGTCCTTGCGCTCATGTTGAGTTTGCTAGTGTTTATTGGCGAAGCGGTCAGAGATGCATTTGACCCCAGAAAATCTCTGGCGTAACGAGAGGGCACATTAGCCTTTAGCGTGTAGCGGTAGATCGACATTAAAGGCGATGGATAAACGTTCAGATGTCCCTTTAAAGGGCATAACATAATGTTCCATGTAACTTGGGAACATTAATAACAATCCGGTTTCAGGTTTGATGACCAAGGTGTTGCCTTGCCCTTTCAGTGGAACCACAGCGGCGCGTGGGCGGGGGTCGCACAGGATAAAGCATCCTGCATTTTTAGAGGTATTGAGATCATCGGGGATTTCGGGGTAATACACACCGCTTACCATGCAATGCGGGTGCATGTGTGGAGCGCTGATACTCCCTTCTCTCAAAATGAGCGACCAGCCCCAAAGCTGTAATTTGAGATCACCCAAATCAGCCAAAGGAAGAGAGCTTTCCGATGACCAGTATTGCCGAAGATAATGCTGGAGATTTTTAACCAGCAGCGCGTGGAATTGTTTAACGGCAGGGCGATCAATCGTAAAAAAATCACTGGTGGAATGGAATCCTTCTTTGACCGAATTAGGGTATTTGGCTTCACGCCCTTGTTGTTCTAATTCACGGATAATAGCACTTAATTCTTTGTTCATGTCGTCAACCCCTTCGTGACGTGCCTGATAACACAGGGTGGGGAAGGTCGAAAGTGCGTGGCAATCGGCTTTGATCTGTGGGGTGATATCAAGTTTTGACTTCTTGCTAGAAATGATTTTGGTCGTGCTCATAATCGTGATATCCTTTTTCGCGTGTGTCACAGTATGCCAAACGAGAGTAACCAAAATCTTAAGAGAAGACGACGTAATTTTATGCGCAAAATAAATATCCATCTTATTTCTGATTCTACCGGTGAAACAGTAAGCTCGGTCGCACGAGCCACGCTTGCCCAATTTGATGGGATTGAAGTGGAAGAACATTTATGGCCACTTATCCGCACCACCAAACAGCTGGATCATATTTTGACGATGATTGAAGATGGTGATGAATTGGTGATGTATACGCTGGTAGAAAAAGAATTACGTGAACATCTGGCGGGAGCCTGTCTTGAAAAAGGCATTACCTGTATTCCGGTGCTGGCCAGGGTGCTTTCGGATTTGTCGGCATTTTTTGGGGTAAAAATTAAACAACAACCTGGAAAACAACATGAATTGGGAGAAAAATATTTCTCGCGGGTAGAGGCAATCAATTACACGTTGGCGCATGATGATGGTCAGGCGGTTTGGGACCTGGACGAAGCTGATGTGGTGTTGATAGGGGTTTCGCGTACGTCTAAATCGCCTACGTGTGTGTATCTGGCCTATCGTGGGTATCGGGCGGCCAATGTGCCTTTTGTCTCGGGTATTTCTTTTCCCGATGAAATCTTGAAATTAAAAAAACCGTTGATTATCGGACTAACGATCAGTCCAGACCGTTTGATTCAAATCCGTAAAAACCGATTGCTTGCACTGAAGGAATTTGAAAATACGTCCTATGTGGATAATGAAGAAGTGAACAAGGAAATTGGTGAAGCACGGAAATTATTTGCCAAATTAAAATGTCCGGTTATTGATGTGACCAGACGTTCAGTTGAAGAAACGGCTGCTAATATTATCCAACTTTACCAGGAGTTGCGGGGGGGCGACCAGCATGCTCGTACTACTGTCACCGGCTAAAACACTGGATTATCACCAGCAGGCTCCGTTTAAAGATCATACATTGCCGGATTTTTTGAAGGAAACATCCTCGCTGGCCTCTGAGCTAAAACGCAAAAAAGTAAAAGATTTACAGGAATTGATGGGCGTAAGCGAAAAAATTGCGACCGTGAATGTCGAACGCTTTAAGGCTTTTAACGTTCCTTTTCCAGAAACTGAGGCTAAACAGGCGATTTATGCTTTTAATGGTGATGTGTACGCAGGATTAAAAGCGTCTGAATGGTCGTATGAGCAATTGTTGTTTGCGCAGGCACATCTGCGTATTTTATCAGGATTTTATGGCCTATTGCGGCCGCTTGACCTGATGATGCCTTATCGACTTGAAATGGGCACTAAACTCAAAACAAAACGTGGCAAAGACCTCTATCAATTTTGGGGTGATGGAGTGACGCTTGCTATCAATGGCGATCTAGAAAAACAACAAAAGGAGGACAAGGTCATCATTAATCTTGCCTCGCTGGAATATGCCAAAGTAGTGAGCCCCAAAGCGCTCATAGCAGCAAAAATCGATATTGAATTCAGGAATAAGGTTAAAGGTGTTTATCAGGTCGTAGGGTTACATGCTAAATACGCCAGAGGGTTAATGGCCAGTTATATCTGTAGACATCAGCTCACACACCAGGAGGCGCTTAAAGATTTTGCTGAAGAAGGTTATCGGTATGATGCGGTACAATCGACCGACACCAAATGGATTTTTCTGGGTCAATAAGCTAGTGTGTTGTAAGGCTGTCTTTGACGATGGTTACCGTTATGATGCCCGCAAAATCTTCGGGCCGTTTGCCTTCGCGCTTGGTTCCCGTAATATCTTTCTCAGCCTTAGGTGACCCGTGGCATAGTAGGCACGATTGTGCATAATATTCCGGATATGCCACACGCACGATGTGTTTGCTGCCATCTTTTAAATGGTCAACAACCGGCTTTCCCTTTGGATAGAGGGCGCCTTGAATACGTTTTTCAATGGCATATTTTTCCCATTTATCGGGCCGGTTCCAGAAACTTCTGAGTGAAGAATAGGAATTGGTGATATGGATCTCGACATTGTCCTTCGTTTTAGCAGCAAAGGCTTTCGCTACTGCTTTGGTAAACTCGTCCGGGCCAAATTCTTTATAGGCGACTTCCTTTTTGTTAATATGGGGAAGGTTTTTATCGATGGTTTCTTTCATGGTCAGTAAGAGGCTGTCTAGTTGAAAGTAAAGAACCGATCCATGATCAAGCTTATCCATTTCATACCCTGAGATAACAGAAAACTGATCGCTGATTTTGTCTGTCACGACCGAACTATCAAGCCCTTTATCCCCTTTTTGGGGGTCATTTATGATGATCTGCTGGTCGGATATAACTAATCGTCCGGCATGAAGCAGTTCAGCAAGTGCTATGGCTATAGCGGAATCCCCTTGGTCTTCTATGCGATTTTTAGAAAATTCAGCAACGGCATAAGCCTGGGATGGATTTAAACTTCCACAGCTCAGTAGGAAAGCAAGAAAAGCGACTAATGGAAAACAAGAGGATTTATGAAAAAGGCGCATACAGAGACCTGGTTGAGACGACATTAACAGTACATCCCAAAAGGCTAATACCTAAACGTTAACAGACCCATAAAATGAAAGCGGTTATTCCCGTTCGTCTATCCATGCCAGCTGAATGGCTTCTAGGATTTTTTCATTGCACCGATTGGGATCGTCACTAAAGTCTTCTAGGTCCATAACCCATTGATATAGATCAGTAAATCTTAAATTGAGGTTGTCGACCTGTGGGTATTTTTCCTCCAGGGCAATTGCGATATCATAAATGTCGGTCCACAGCATGGTTATTCCTAAAATGAGATTGATTAAAGATGCCGATAAAGATAGTATAGCGGGCTTGATAGTAATACCATTATAGAGGCTTTCGATGCAACTGGATTTCCGTGAAATTGATCCGTTATTGGATCAGGCATTAATAGAAGATATCGGGCGTGGGGATGTAACATCCAATGCCGTTGTCCCTGAAGATGAGCGTGCAAAATTTAATATTGTCAATAAGCGACCGCTTATTGTGAGCGGCTTGACGGTGATTATCCGTGTGTTCCAAAAGATTCAGCCGGATATCATCATCGATATCCATAAAAATGAAGGCGAATATGCCGAAAGTGGGCAAATACTAGTGTCGGGCGAGGGCTATGCAAGGGCTATTTTAGCCGCAGAGCGGGTGGCTATTAATCTGCTCCAGCACATGTGTGCTATTTCTACTTTAACTAGGCAATATGTTGATGCCGTTTCGGGGACGCATGCTACGATTCTTGATACTCGAAAAACGACCCCTATCCTCAGAATGCTAGAGAAATATTCTGTTAAGGTTGGTGGAGGGGCTAACCATCGCTACCGTCTTGACGATGGTGTGTTGATTAAAGACAATCATATCGTGATTGCTGGAGGGGTTAAAGAGGCGGTGAATCGCGCGCGCGCGGCTTCTTCGGTGATGGCTCGTATTGAGGTGGAATGTGAAACCCTTGAGCAGGTTCAAGAAGCTCTCGATGTTAAAGCTGATATGATTATGTTGGATAATATGTCTGTGGAACAGATGGAGCTCGCTTGCCGTATGGTAAAAGGCCGGGTACCTGTAGAAGCTTCAGGTAATGTGACTCTTAAAACCGTTAAGCAAATTGCTGAAACCGGTGTTAACTTTATCTCAGTAGGTCGCTTAACCCACTCTACGCCTAGTGTTGATATCAGTCTTGATTTGTTTAAGTTCGATTAAAAACAGCACGCTTTGTCAATTTACTTGTTTTGCCCAGACAAGTGCTGGTGGGGAGCGGGGGGGGTGACTTCCTAGCTCCCCTTTTATTAGGGGGCAGGGCAAAAGAAACGGTGGTGGGGGTGCAAGGCACTCCTCCTCACATTTACATATTAAACTCCATAATATTAGCCAAATATCAACCACCCGTGTGTAACATGAAGCCATATAATGAGGTTGAGGGCTCCGACGATGGACACAGATATATATGGATTTCAGCAATTGCCTTTAGCTAAAATGGAGTTGGTCAATAAGAATGACCACCAGTTTCGTGTCTATGATGCTTCTGGGAAATTTATTACTGTTGAAGCCCATTCGGTTAGAGAGGCTTTGGAATTGGCTAATGTAAGTAAGCCTACACAGATCATTCCAGTTAATATGTTGATCAGTGATCTGCTGCAAAAGGCTGAAATTCGCCCTATAAATCAGAATTTTTAGTTTTTTTATTCAATTTTGCGCGGATCAGCCCTTTTTCTGTAGTGAGGGTCAAAAAATAACCATTTGAAATATAATGAGTTTTGAAAAAAAATCAAAAAAAATCAAAAAAAATCGCTTTTAGCTGTTGACAGTGGGGAAAGAGTTGGGTATACATATTAACCCGCACTGAACTGAAATTGAAAGTGTGGAGCTGTTTGAATAGTGAAGAAAATTCTATTGTTTTTCCTAACAATTAAAAAAAGTTTGTTTGAAATAATAACAAACTCCGCGAGTATAAATTTTACTCTGCATATGAGCCATAATCTCAAGTGTCGATTGAACATAATAAGGGCATTTGGTGGATGCCTTGGCATTAGAAGGCGATGAAAGACGTGGCACGCTGCGAAAAGCCTCGGGGAGATGCGAGCAATCGTTGATCCGAGGATATCTGAATGGGGGAACCCACCTGTTTATCAGGTACCCTGACATGAATACATAGTGTCTGGGAGCAAACCCAGTGAACTGAAATATCTAAGTAGCTGGAGGAAAGGACATCAAACGAGACTCCGTTAGTAGTGACGAGCGAACGCGGAACAGGCCAGTGGCCTAAGGTGGATAACTGGAACAGAATGGAAAGTCTGGCCAAAGAAAGTGATAGCCTTGTACAGGTAAATAACCTTAGGTCCTTGAGTAAGGCGGGGCACGTGAAACCCTGTCTGAACGTGGGAGGACCATCTTCCAAGCCTAAGTACTCTCTAATGACCGATAGTGCACAAGTACCGTGAGGGAAAGGTGAAAAGAACCCCGATAAGGGGAGTGAAATAGAACCTGAAACCAAATGCTTACAAGCAGTAGGAGGGGACATTGATCCCTGACTGCGTACCTCTTGTATAATGGGTCAGCGACTTAGTCTGTCTAGCAAGCTTAAGCCGTTAGGTGTAGGCGTAGCGAAAGCGAGTCTTAAATGGGCGTTAAGTTAGACGGATTAGACCCGAAACCGTGTGATCTAGCCATGGGCAGATTGAAGGCGCAGTAACATGCGCTGGAGGATCGAACTCATTACCGTTGAAAAGGTACGGGATGACCTGTGGTTAGGGTGAAAGGCCAATCAAACTCGGAAATAGCTGGTTCTCCGCGAAATCTATTTAGGTAGAGCGTCGTATGTTTACCCTCGGGGGTAGAGCACTGGATGGGCTAGGGGGTCCCAAAGACTTACCAAACCTAACCAAACTCCGAATACCGAAGAGTATAGTACGGCAGGCAGACCATGGGTGCTAAGGTCCGTGGTCGAGAGGGGAAGAGCCCAGACCGCCATCTAAGGTCCCCAAATCATGACTAAGTGTGAAAGGATGTGAGGAAGCCATGACAGTCAGGAGGTTGGCTTAGAAGCAGCCATCCTTTAAAGAAAGCGTAATAGCTCACTGATCTAATCAAGCTACCTTGCGCCTAAGATGTAACGGGGCTAAAGTCATGTACCGAAGATGCGGATTCAGGAATTCCGCGTGAATTCCTGAGTGGTAGCGGAGCGTTCTGTAAGCCTGTGAAGGTGTACCGCGAGGTATGCTGGAGGTATCAGAAGTGAGAATGCTGACATGAGTAGCGACAAAAAGTGTGAGAAACACTTTCGCCGAAAGTCCAAGGGTTCCTGCGTAAAGTTAATCTGCGCAGGGTTAGTCGGCCCCTAAGGCGAGGCCGAAAGGCGTAGTCGATGGGAACTAGGTTAATATTCCTAGACCTGTGGGTAGTGACGGATCCCGTATATTGTGTGTGCTTATTGGATTGCACATGCTATGAAGGGGTTCCAGGAAATAGCTCCCACGTATAGACCGTACCCGAAACCGACACAGGTGGACTGGTAGAGTATACCAAGGCGCTTGAGAGAACGATGCTGAAGGAACTCGGCAAATTGCACTCGTAACTTCGGAAGAAGAGTGGCCTGCATTTGGGCAACCAAGTGTGGGTGGCACAGAGCAGGGGGTAGCGACTGTTTAACAAAAACACAGGGCTATGCAAAATCATTTAAGATGATGTATATGGTCTGACGCCTGCCCAGTGCCGGAAGGTTAAAAGGAGGAGTGCAAGCTCTGAATTGAAGCCCCGGTGAACGGCGGCCGTAACTATGACGGTCCTAAGGTAGCGAAATTCCTTGTCGGGTAAGTTCCGACCCGCACGAATGGCGTAACGACTTCCCCACTGTCTCCAGCATCGGCTCAGCGAAATTGAATTCTCCGTGAAGATGCGGAGTACCCGCGGTTAGACGGAAAGACCCCGTGCACCTTTACTACAACTTTGCAGTGATATTAGAGATAGTTGTGTAGGATAGGTGGGAGGCTATGAATCAGTGGCGCCAGCCATTGTGGAGCCAACCTTGAAATACCACCCTATTTATTTTTGATATCTAACCACGTCCCATGAAACTGGGACTGGGACCCTGCATGGTGGGTAGTTTGACTGGGGCGGTCGCCTCCCAAATCGTAACGGAGGCGCGCGAAGGTAAGCTCAGGCTGGTCAGAAATCAGCTTTTAGAGTGCAAAGGCATAAGCTTGCCTGACTGCGAGGAGTACATTCCGAGCAGAGACGAAAGTCGGTCTTAGTGATCCGGTGGTTCTGTATGGAAGGGCCATCGCTCAACGGATAAAAGGTACGCCGGGGATAACAGGCTGATGATTCCCAAGAGTTCATATCGACGGAATCGTTTGGCACCTCGATGTCGGCTCATCACATCCTGGGGCTGGAGCAGGTCCCAAGGGTTTGGCTGTTCGCCAATTAAAGTGGTACGTGAGCTGGGTTCAGAACGTCGCGAGACAGTTCGGTCCCTATCTGCCGTGGGTGTAGGAAATTTGAGAGGATCTGCCTTTAGTACGAGAGGACCGAGGTGGACGTACCTCTGGTGCACCTGTTGTCACGCCAGTGGCACAGCAGGGTAGCTATGTACGGTCGGGATAACCGCTGAAAGCATCTAAGCGGGAAGCCTCCCTCAAAACTAGATTTCCCCATTAAGATCGTGGTAGACCACCACGTTGATAGGCTGGGTGTGTAAGCGCAGTAATGCGTTAAGCTTACCAGTACTAATAATCTGATTGGTTTAATCGCTTTAATCTGAGATTATGAGTTTCATATGCAGATTAAAGTTTATACCCCACATTAGGAATAAACTTAGAATTTTCTTCACGCTCAGCTAATCAAAACACTTGGTTAGCCTGGTAGTTCTAGCTAAGGTGACACACCCGATCCCATTTCGAACTCGAACGTGAAACCCTTATGCGCCGATGGTACTTCGTCTTAAGACGCGGGAGAGTAGGTCGCTGCCAGGCTTACCAAGTGTTTTTTTTATTTCAGATTATCAAAAAAATCTGGCCGGCTGTTTGTGTTAGTGACTTTAACATGAGGGAATATTATGGCCAAAGCGCTGAATAAGAAGCGGATGCTTCACTCAAAATTAGCAATCATTGTTGTTTTTTTCTTAGTTATTTTCTCGAAAACATGGGATGATACTGAGAGCCCCTTGCATGATGCTCTCGATCTTATTGGCTATGGACTGATAACCGTTTGTGCCTTAGGACGCGTTTATACCAGTGCATTTTTAGGGGGCTTTAAAAATGCTGAACTCATTCATTATGGACCTTTTTCAGTTGTGAGGAATCCACTGTATTGTTTTTCACTTTTGGGTGTTACGGGCATTGCCTTTATTTCTAATCATCTGGTTATTATTCTTGCTGTGCCTCTTTTCTTTTTATGGATGTACCATCTTCTTGTTAAGCGCGAAGAAGTGTTCCTAAAAGAAAAATTTGGGCAAGCGTATATTGATTATATGCAAACGACTCCGCGCTTTTTTCCTAAGTTTTCTTTATATACGGCTCCAGAAACGGTGTTAATGAGTCCACACTTTATTAAGAAAGCGTTTGGAGATGCGTTAAGTTGGTTTGTCGCGTTGCCGATAATCGAATTTATTGAATACCTTCAGACTAATCATATTGTGAAACCACTCTTCACCCTGATCTAAACACATCGCTGCTTTTTGCTTTATGCTCCGTCCAAGACGTTAATATTATTTAACTTTCAATGTGTTGCGAATTTTTTTTTCTTGGATTATAAAAGCTCTAAATGAAATAGAGGTTTTATGTCTAAAGCAAGCCAGTGGGTAAATAAGGTTGGTGGTCCACAGAGCAATCGTCAACATGAAGGTTTTAAACCAGGATATAGGTTTCCATTTGCAGAGCGCGCGTTGGTTAAACGTAATGCCATTCGAGCGATGTTTGATGCACAAGGTATTTTAGATCAGAAATTAATATCCGCCAACTTGCCTCCAGTAAATAAATTTAGCATTGGACAGCCGCATTTACCGCCCTCATTTTACGATCAGTCATTGAAGCCTATGAATGCTATTGCTGCGCGTAGAGGTTATAGTAGTGAAATAGGAGAGAGGGAAATAAGAACGGATGCTGCCGCTTATGTAGTAGGACACTTTCCGCAACTGAAGGAGATAACGGATTATAGTAATATTGTTATAACCGCAGGTGCATCGTGTGGCCTAACGTTAGCAATTAAATGTCTTATTAATACTGGGGATAAGATTTTGCTTTTTGTGCCTTATTTTGCAGCCTATGGAGGCCATATAGACCAAAATGTGGATGGGGCCACCATTCTAAAGTTACCTACCCATACAACTGGTTATAAGCCAGACTCTGAAGCGTTAAGAAAAATGCTGGGAGAGCATCAGCCAAAAGCGATTATTTTTAATAATATTTGTAATCCAACGGGTGTAGCGCTAACTGCGACCGAAATGTCGGCGTTTGCCGACGTATTAAGAGCCTTTCCAGACACTTGGATAATCTCCGATTTAACCTATGCGGATTTGGCGACCGATCCCAACCTGGGAATTAGCTATAATGACACTACATCGCTTTGGGAAGCGGACACGAGCGGAATGCCGGAACTACTGACGGTTGCCCCTGATTTGGCCAGACGGACGATGTGTGTATTTTCAAATTCCAAGGGACTTACCGGTGATCCTGGAGCACGATGTGGTTTTATGTGGGCTCCGCGTTTTGCAACCTATGTTGATGGCAGTGATGTAGTCGACCCCCGGACGAATGAAAAATGTGATATCCCAAAGATGCTTTCTACCCTTCAGCTTCATATGATTACCTCTGTTTCTAAACGGGAGCAGGCAAGTTTATGGAGGACATTACAAGCCGAATTAGGCCTCGGTTCTGAATCTGAGAATAAGCAGCAGGCGCTTGAGAGATCAAATCGCCTAAAGGCATACTGGGATTTATCTCAAATTATGTCGGAGGAAATTCCTAAGGCTGGGTTTAGGCAATTGTCTAAGCCTGCCGGTGGATTTTTTACCTTTATTGAATTATCAGATCTTCAGGGTAAGGTTATGCCGCAATCGGTACGCAGCTTCAATGGTCTAGTGATAGAAGACTTACACGCTGAGCTTGATAAAAAAATTATCGAAACAGATGTGGATGCTTGTAATTTTCTGTTATTTGTGGCTAATGTGAGTGTTGTTGCTGGAAGCGGTTTTGGAATGGATCCTCTGGCCATGACTGCACGGGTAGCCTTTGCCACAGAAACAGATAAAGCACTTCAATTTTCTGAACAGGTCAATTATGCAAGAAACCTATTATTAAAGGTGAATATAGGGGTAAATCATCATGAATGCGCAATGTCACAATGAGGGAAGAGTTACGTAAAATAGGCATTCTTCATGGGGCTTTCATAAAAAGTTGATGAAATTACAAAATTCAATTGCTATATACAATGGGGATGATACAATTCAGTCCGCTGATGTTTGTTTTTATTAATCATTTTTGTATTAATCGATTGAATTAAAAGGATTTTTTATGACTTTTCCTACTGCGCCAACTCCGGCTTCATACTTGATGAGTGGCTATTCATGGACAGGAACGGCTGGTAAATCTGCTGATGTCAGCTTTTCATTTGCTGATATGGCAGGAGACAGCATGAGTGCGTTTACGTCCGAGCAAAAGACCTCAGCGATTGCGGCCATGCAGGCCTGGGCTAATGTTGCCAATATCACCTTTACCGAAAACAATCTCCATAATGGTGCGTCCGCTAATATTTTATATGGTAAGGAAGACCTTCCGCCATATGTATTAGGTGAAACAACACGCTATAGCTATGGCAATAATAAGCTCGCTTTTGCGGATGTGGCGATTGATATCCAGGAAACAGGGTTTACGCCAGGAGGTTCTGGTTATCTTACCATGCTTCATGAAGTCGGCCACGCGCTTGGTTTTGATCATCCTGGCAATTATGGTCAAGGTGAAACCCCACCATTTGCACCTGTGGCAGAAGATAGTACAGACCTTACCGTGATGTCGTATTATAATGGAACCTATACGCATTATAACGATATCAATCCAACAGGACCTATGCTTTATGATATTGCGGCCATGCAATTTTTATATGGGGCCAATCATAATTATCACAGTGGTAACGATACGTATGTGATGGATGGTCATAAAGCTGCCTATGCTCTGTGGGATGGTAATGGTGTTGATTCATTGGATGCTTCCAGCTATTTAGGCGATAGCGTCCTAGACCTGCGTGAAGGTAAGGATAACGTTAATCATCTGGGACAATCAGCTGTGTGGTGTGCATTTGGGGCTAATATCGAAAATGCTACTTCAGGGGCAGGAAATGATCTTATTAATGGGAATAGCCTCAATAATAGCCTTTCTGGAAATGCCGGTAATGATACGATTTCAGGTAATGAGGGGAATGATACCCTTTCGGGTGGCATAGGTAATGATAGTCTGCAAGGAAATGCGGGCAATGATTCTCTTTTAGGAGGCGATGGGAATGATTTCCTTCGTGGAGGTAAAGACAATGACTTCCTTCAGGGGAATACGGGTAATGATATACTCTATGGCGATATCGGCAATGATACCGTATTCGGTGGTCAGGGAAATGATATGCTTCATGGGGGTGACGGTATTGATTTTTTGTATGGCGATAAGGGTGGAGATACCTTATTTGGTGAAGCCGGGAATGATTATTTTGTCTTTAATAACGCCGATGGAGGCCATGATTATATTCAGGATTTCGCCGGAGCTGGTTTCGCGTTAGGTGATGTGATAGAAATTTCTTCGCAGCTGGTAAACAGCATCGATATGATCATGCATGATATCAGTTATAATAGCACCGGCGCTGATATTAATTTGGGTAATGGTAACATCATTACCCTAATTGGCGTTACACATGGCCTGACAAATAGTGATTTTATGCTTATTTAAAACGGTCATTGTTCCTGGTTTCGTCTGCCCCTCAAGGCGAAGGGGTGGACGAAAGGGGGGGGTGAAGTTAAATGGGTTGCATTGCCGGTAAGCGCGTCAAGAACAGGCTCGGCTTGTGTTCCTTTTAAATAGGTTAGTGTTGTTTATTTAAGGTTTTTCAATCTTCTTTCGTTATGATCATACATGAAGAAGGAAGGAGTGCGCCATGGGATTTTTTGATGGACCCTATTACGTTGATGCGTTAATGGACAGTATTTCATGGACAGGAACAACCGGCGCTCCTGCCACGGTCAGTTATAGTTTTGTGAGTTCGCCTTTTATTAGCGGCACGCCACTTACGACAAACCAGCAATCGGCAGCACTTGCTTCAATGGCGTTGTGGTCAAATGTAGCGAACATCACGTTTGTGGTGGATGACAGCAATCAAGGCGGAAATGCCGATATTTTATTTGCTCAATCCCAATTGGGTGGCTCGACCCTTGGAGTAACTAGCTATACTATTTCGGGAACAACCATTCTAGGCGTTGATATCCGAATGGATGTTGATGAAACGGGCTATACTGCAGGGAACTCCGGCTTCTTGACGGAAATGCACGAAATCGGCCATGCGCTTGGCCTTGACCATCCGGGGCATTATGGTGGAACAACGTCTCCCCCATTTTTATCGGCTGCTGAAGATAACAGCGATCATTCGGTGATGTCATATTTTGATGGTACTTATACAAATAGTGTTTTATTTCCCAGTACACCCATGATTTATGATGTTGCGGCAATTCAATTTCTTTACGGAGCCAATACATCCTACCATTCCGGCAACGACACGTATGTACTGGATAGTAACGCGGCGGGTTCTTGTTTATGGGATGGTGGTGGCAATGATACACTGGATGCCAGTGCGTATAGCCTGGGTGCCACGATTGATTTGCGGGCCAGTATTAACAACGTGACCAGCATAGGTGCAAACCATATGTGGATGGCACTTGGTGCTAATATTGAAAATGCTACGGCAGGAAACGGGAATGATACGATCCATGGTAATGAGTTAGCCAATATTCTCCATGGTGGTGGTGCGAATGATAGCCTGATGGGAAATGAACAAAATGATCAATTGTTTGGCGATGCCGGACGTGATTTTCTTCAAGGAAATATGGGCAATGATGTTCTCTTTGGTGGAGATGATAATGATACTATTTGGGGCGGAAAAGATAATGATGATCTAGAAGGTCAGCTAGGCGCCGATAGTTTAAGTGGGGATTTAGGCAATGATACCATCAATGGTGGAGACCAGAATGATTCCATGTTAGGTGGAGCCGGTCGTGATGTGATGAATGGCAATCAAGGTAATGACACTATTTTGGGTGGCGATGACAATGATGATATCCATGGCGGTCAGGGCAACGACAGTCTCAATGCCGGTACTGGCGTTGATACGATTGCTGGTGATAAAGGCAATGATATCTTGGTAGGTGGTACAGGTAATGACAATTTTGTCTTTTCCACCGAGAGTGGCATCGATACAGTTCAGGATTTTGTTTCTGGTGATCATCTTTGGGTCAGCAGTGCCGTTTATGGAAGTGCATCAACGGTGATAAGCCATAGTACGGTGGTTGGCAGTGATACGGTCATCGATTGGGGGGTAGGAAACCAAGTCACGCTGATTGGCTATACCCACCTAAGCACAACGGACATCTTTATTATTTAGGCTATTGTTTGTTACGCGAGTGCGGCAGCAATAGATTGAACCAATTCTTCTATGGGTTGGATGGCTTTTTGCGGTGAAGCAAGATTCTGTTCAATAAACGCAACCAATGCAGAGCCAACCACCACGGCATCGGCGGCATTTTTAAGGGCAAGGGCTTGATGCGGGCCTTTAATGCCAAAGCCAACGGCAACCGGCAACGTTGTATGGTGTTTGAAATGCTGGACAGCGCGTTCAATGGATTCGGTCGAGGCAATTTTAGTGCCGGTAATGCCAGCAATTGACACATAATATAAAAATCCGCCCGCATGAGGCAAAATCACTTCAAGGCGTTTTTCATCTGTGGTTGGTGTTACTAATTTAATTAAGTGCAGACCATATTCTCTACATGCGTTGAAAAGCTCATGATCTTCTTCTGGTGGCACATCAACAACAATAAATCCATCTGCACCCGCCGCTGCTGCATCGCGCACGAATGGCTCTACACCATAGCTAAGGATCGGATTGTAATACCCCATCAAAATTAAAGGAGTGGTAGCGTTTTCACTGCGGAAAGCACTCACTAAATTCAGTACATGATGAAGATTAATGCCTTGCTTAAGTGCTCGTTGCCCGGCTAATTGTATGGTTGGCCCATCGGCTGCTGGGTCAGAAAACGGCATGCCGATTTCGATCATGTCCGACCCTGCTTTTGCAAGAGTTTTGATAATCTCTAAAGAAACATCAAATGAAGGGTCTCCTGCCATGGTAAAGGTGATAAGGCCAGGGCGACCTTGTTGTTTGAGTTGGGAAAAACAGGTTTCAATCCGGTTCATGAGAGTGTAATCCCTAAAGCGTTAGCGACCGTGAAAATATCTTTGTCACCCCTGCCGCAGACATTGACGACCAGTAGGTGGTCTTTGGGTAGGGTTGGTGCAATTTTAATAACATGCGCTAAGGCATGGCTTGGTTCCAGAGCCGGAATAATACCTTCCAGACGAGAACATTTTTGAAAAGCATCTAATGCCTGGTCATCGGTTGCTGTGGCATATTCAACGCGTCCACATTCATGTAAGTAGGCGTGTTCAGGGCCAATTCCTGGATAATCAAGGCCGGCTGAAATCGAATGAGTGTCTTGAATTTGTCCATATTCATCTTGAAGGTAATAAGAAGCATTGCCATGTAGCACACCCAGGCGGCCCTGGTTAATGGAAGCGGCATGTTCTTGATTATCTAATCCTTTTCCTGCGGCTTCTACGCCAATCATTTTCACCGTGGAGTCATCGATAAAAGGATAAAAGAGTCCCAGGGCATTTGAGCCGCCGCCAATACAGGCAACCAGCGTATCGGGAAGTCGGCCTTCTAATTCATTCATCTGCGTGCGGACTTCTTTGCCGATGATCGACTGGAAGTCGCGTACCATCATCGGATATGGATGAGGGCCTGCTGCGGTGCCAATGAGATAATAGGTGTCTTCAACGCGCGACACCCAGTGACGTAATGCCTCATTCATGGCATCTTTCAACGTAGCAGTCCCAGATGCAACACTTTCTACCTGGGCTCCTAAAAGTTTCATGCGGAATACATTGGGTTTTTGCCGTTCGACATCTTTAGCGCCCATGAAAATAACGCATTCCATATTAAACAAGGCGCATACGGTGGCCGTGGCAACGCCATGCTGACCTGCACCCGTTTCGGCAATGATGCGTTTTTTGCCCATAGCTTTTGCCAACAGGATTTGTCCGAGGCAGTGATTGATTTTATGGGCGCCCGTATGGTTAAGCTCATCTCGTTTAAAGTAAATTTTAGCCCCGCCTAAAAAGTCGGTTAGTCGTTTTGCATAATAAAGTGGGCTGGGCCTGCCGGTAAAGTGGCGGTTATAATGCTCCAGTTCTTTATGAAAAAGCGGGTCATTTTTAATCTTGGCGTAGGCTTTGTCTACCTCAAGAATTAGGGGCATGAGTGTTTCGGCAACGTAACGACCGCCGAAGGCACCAAAATGGCCGTTAGCGTCAGGTTGATGATAGGGTGTGGTTAAGGTCTGTTTTGGCATGGGCTTATTATAGGTATAAACCATCAAAACGCCAGCAGAAATTATGCCTTAACTGCCGCAATAAATGCTTTTATTTTTGATAAATCCTTGATGCCGGGTGAACTTTCAACCCCCGAAGAGACGTCAACAGCAGGGGCATCGGTGAGGAGCAGGGCTTCTTTCACATTGTCAGCATTTAACCCACCGGAGAGCATCCACGGAATCGAAGGCGTACTATTTTTCAGTAAGTTCCAGTCAAAAGACAGGCCCATGCCTCCAGGAAGTGTCCCTGAGGGTGTTTTGGCATCCAGTAATACGATGTCGGCAGCTTTATCAAAGAGGTCTATATTTTTCAGATCACTTTTTGCGGCAATGGGTAAGGCTTTGATGATTTGGCAGCCCGTTAAAGCGCGTATATGGTTTAGGCGCTCAGGGGATTCGTTGCCATGAAGTTGGATAAAATCTGGTTCAAAAATCGATTTCATAGTAAGCAACTGGACATCGTCAGGATTAACCATAACCGCAACGGATGGAGTCGAGGGAGGCAATAAGCGTGCCAGTATGGCTGCTTGTTCGTAGGAGATGTTTCTGGGGGAGCGAGGAAAAAAAACAAAACCTACGTAATCAGCGCCTGCATTACAGGCGACCTCAACGCTCTGGCGGGTTGAAAGCCCACAAATTTTGACGAAAGTCATAGGTTTATTTCCTGGAAAATAAGTGACGCTTGCTAACAAAGGCCTGTTGTTGTGGAACATACGTGATCATCCAATCGACGATCTCTTGTTCTGTGCGTATAATTTGTTGATAGGTAATTTGGCGGCGATTCTTATGTTGCGATGAAGTGCGCTTTAACAGGTGAAACGATCGTCCTGCCAAAAAACCGCTTAGTAGGGTGCTGCCGAGCAACAGCGATAGTGGAATGCGGTGCAGACTGGCTGTAAAATGGTCGGCCAGGACGCAGGCTGCCATGAGTAGGGCAATGATTAATAAAAGGAAGCGGCTTAATATAACACGCATGAAGAAGGTTACCTGTAAAAGAATGCCTAGAAAACGCAGTCCACTTGTTTGGGACATTGTCTCTATCGGTTTCATTTTAACTTCTTTTTAAGAAAAACCAAGACCATTTAATGATTGTTAATCATTATGTAGTAATATCATTTATTAGAAGTATTTTTAAGAAAAATGGGAGGAACTATGAGTAAAGTATGGGTAGGGATAATGTTGTTTGTGGGTACATTAGGATATCTTCATTATCAGTTTTTGATGATGAATCAGGATATGGTAGATGTAAAAGATCAGCTTAATATCATGGAACAGCAAATGTATCCGGGTGCGGATGTCGCAAAATTACATGCTGTGCTGAGAGAAAAACAGGTGGATCGCGAGAAAGAACATCGCTTGATGAATCTGATTAAAGAATCGATTGCTAAAGCAAAAGAATATATGAAAGATACATTGAAAATGACAGAACAAGAAATCAATGAAATCTTCCATAGAGATGAAGCTTCCGATGATGCCACTGCAAAAGACGACGTGAAGAAGGACGTAAAGGACAAATATGAAGATGTTAAAAAGGAAGTCAAAGATGATGCTAAGTCGGTTAAAAAAAATGTGAAAGAAAAAATCGATAGCATGAAAAAAGACGACTAGCAACACTCGACGTGCGAGGGTATACATAATAAAAAAGCCAGGATACTAATCCTGGCTTTTTTTATGGCGCATAGCGTTTATGTGTGTTTAAGCCTCAGCCAAAATTCGAATCAACGCATTGACTGCGTCTTGATAAAGCGGTTTGCGAATACGCATGAAATTGCGTGCAACTTCTAGACACATGCGTTGATGTTCATCAGGAATAACGGTATTACCGTCTGCATGATTCTCAAAGAAATAGCGCACTTCAACTCCAAGTGACGATGAAATGGCGGCCAGGCGACTCGCTGCAATGCGATTGGATCCTTTTTCGTATTTCTGCAATTGTTGATGGGTAACACCTACCTTATCAGCCAATTGTTGACGCGAAAGACCTTTGGCCATACGCAGTTCTTGAATGCGTCGGCCGATTTCTCTATCGATGTCATTAATTGAGATATTTCTACTAAATTTTCTGACAGGCTTTTTTAGTTTTGTCATAGCTTTTCCATCACGAGTGTTAAATTCTGTTCACTATTTATAATACAAATAGATATTAATTTCAATACAAAAGTTAGTTAACATACTAAAATATATAGATTTTTTCGTTCTCTGGTTTCGTGTTAGTGCAGATTTTATCATGAGGGCTATAATAAAACTCTAGGTTGAGGAATTCCCTGTTTTGCTTTGTCAGGCTTTATGTTATAAGGATGGTATGATACGTAACACCGATATTAATTTCTCTTTACGCAAATCTATCAATGTCCAGCAGCTGGAAATTGAAGATTTTTCTGCGGAGCATGCTGGCCATAACGCTGATGCTAAAATGGGCGGCACGCATTTTCGAGTGGTCATTGTTTCTCGCCTGACTTGGGGGCTTTGAAGCGGGCGAAACGCCACCAGCTGTGCGGTGGATGATGCATTAAAGACTTACTGGCGCAAAAGCTTCATGCTTTAACTATCCAGGCGCTTACTCCCCAGGAGCGGCACGACCAAGGACGCTGATAAGTGTATCAAAGCTAAGGTTGCCTTCTCGCACCATTTTAAGAGTGTCCGTGGTCAAGTCGATCACGGTGGACGCCTGTTTAGAGAGGGGATAAGCAGATGAAAAGACGGTTTCCACTGTAGGAAATGTTTTGCAAATCGCTTCGGGATCATTCAGCGGTGGCTGGCCGGAGAGGTTAATGCTTGTTGCTACCAATGGTTTACCCCATTGTTTAAGGAGTGCCGAAGCTTCGCTATGATCGGGGATACGAATGCCTAAGGAACC